>CAKQXG010000032.1 GCA_934281515.1 uncultured Clostridia bacterium
GACGAGGGCGGATTGACGTTGCTTGCCAGAGTGCTGACAAAAATAAAAGGTTACTCACCCAAGATTTGTCCCGTCTACCCCAAGCCGGAGTGCAGGAACGTTGTTCCACTGTTCGAGGACAGAGCGGTGTACAAGAGTATAACTGCACAGATAGAAAGCGCAGGTTGCACGATTTCCGACGAAAACGACGCCGACATTTATTTGTTTTGCAATTTGCCGGTCGGACAAATGCTGGACTTTTGCAGTTTGTATATCGGCAAGACAAACGGCGTGGGCAATGTTGCCGCCAAGCAGTACGTCGATCGCGACTTGCCCAAGTTTGTCGCAAAACTTGCAGAACTACACTTAATGGGGAAGGCCGTTGCCGTTGCCGACATAGCGTATGCCAATGGTGGCGACATAGAGTTTGCCCGCATGGTTTCGCAAGCAGTAGGACTGCTTAACGTCGCGGGATACGCAGGGTGGAACACATCTTCCAATACGTTGGGTACGGTTATTTGCCAGGCAGTGTTTTACAACTTTTTCAAAAATACGCCTACGCACCGACGTTTTACCGCCGAGCGTGTGTATGAGGATATTGCCTATTGTTCTCACGTCAGAGGCAGCGTTACCGCAAACGAGTTGCCAAAACTCGGTTACAACTACTTTGATGTCGGCGAGCAACGCGGCAAAGTTGCCGAAATAGTAGAGCGTTTGTTGGACAAATATGTCGAGAAGAATATCCCCGAAATTTACACCGACTACAAAATTGTCGACTGTTACATGCCTTGGAGCAGAATGTTTGAAGTCGGTCTTGCAGTTGAGGAAAAGAAGTGACGCCGGATATAAAAAATTATAATGGTACAAAATTTTCTATCACCGGGCTTTGGGTTATGATGTGATAGCGTTTTGGAAAAACACAAACTTACCGACGGCGACTTGCCGCAACTGTTATAACGTGAGTAGTACAGAGAAGGAAAATATGACAGAATTGAAACTAAACAAGGAATGGACGGTGGATTTCGACGGAAACAAGTTGCCTGCCGTCGTCCCGGGAGATGTAACCCTCGACTTGTGGCGCAACAACGTGATCGACAACCCGTACTTCGGAATGAATCACAAGCAGTTGCATTGGATAATCAATCGCGACTTCGTCTACGAAACACGATTCGATGTTTCCGACGAGATGTTTGCCGAACAGGAAATATTGCTGCAATTTGACGGAATAGACACCTATGCCGACATATATCTCAACGGCAAACAACTGGGACATGCTCAGAATATGTTTTTGAAGTACACCTACCCGGTAAAGGACATTGTCAAAAAGAGTGGAAACGTGTTGACGGTAAAAATGTTGTCCACCGGGCAAGTGATGGACAAGATCGATTCCCAAGGTTACTACGGCGTGTTCAACATCAAGCGTTTGTTTGTACGCAAGGCACAGTGTCACTTCGGTTGGGACTGGGCTCCCGACATGCCCGGTTACGGTATTTGCGGTGATGTAAAACTGATTGGCTGTGTCAAAAATCGCATAAGTGACGTACACTATCGGGCTTACAACAGTGGAAAGTTGAGCATTTTTGTCGATCTCAATTACACGGTGCGAGAGTACATGACCGAAGACAAACAAATAAGACAGTGCGATCCAGAGTGTGCAAACGACATTCTTCGCTACGTTGTGGCAATGCGTCCCGGCAGCCCGATTTCGGACAGCAACAGCGTTGTTTTTGAAACAAAAGTTACGGGCGAAAAGAACTTTGCGAATTTTGCCGTCGACAATCCCGAGTTGTGGTGGCCCAACGGATACGGCAAACAACCGTTGTACAATTACAAAATTGAGCTTGTGCGAGGCGGCAAGGTGGTGGACGAGCGTACGGGCAAGTTTGCATTTCGTGAGGTTTCTCTTTGTCAACAACCGTTTGACCAAAAACACATGCAGTATCGCTTGCAAGTCAACGGCGTAAATGTGTTTGTAAAGGGCAGCAATTGGGTGCCTGCCGAGTGCTTTATCGGCGGTATAAAGACGGAAAAATACCTCAGATTGATTGACGAGGCGGCGCGTGCCAACTTCAACATGTTGCGCGTGTGGGGCGGAGGACTGTACGAAAAAGATGTTTTTTACGACATTTGCGACAGCAAAGGAATCATGGTGTGGCAGGACCTTATGTTTGCTTGTGCCGACATCCCCGAGGACGATCCCGAGTTTGTCGCAACTTGCCAAAAGGAAGTATCTTACCAGGTTTGCCGACTGCGTAATCATCCGTCGCTTGTGTATTGGTGCGGAGGCAACGAAAAGACAGGCTCCTACGGACACAAAATCACCAAAGGGGACTACTTTATCGATGTCATTATGCGCGGTACAGTGGACAACTACGACGGTACGCGTCCTTATGCACGCCAAAGTCCTTGCTCGCTTACCGACGTCGGCAACGACGAAACCTCGGGCGAATCGCATGCGGGCAGTTACGAAAGCAGTCTTGTCGGCGGTGTACTCAACTACCGCAACAAAGTCAGCGATTCGGGCGTGATGTTTGTTTCGGAGTGCGCCAACATGGGACCCGGTACGATAGAAATATACAAGCGTATGTTTCCCGAGGACAAGTTGTGGCCGATGAACGAGTACTGGCGCGATCGTCTGATGGAAAACCCCTATTCGGTGTTCAAGGTGCCGTTTTGCGAGCGTCAATTGCTGTACGCCGACACGTTGTACGGCAAGAGTGACACTTTGAGGCAATTTGTTGCCAAGGGCATGACCACTCATGCCGAGTCTATGCGAGCGGAGATTGAGTTTGCGCGCGCCAATCCTGCTTGCGGCGGCTTTATGAATTGGATGTACAGCGACATCTGGCCGTCGGCAACATGGGCGGTTGTGGACTACTACTGCGAGCCGAAACAAGCTTACTATCAAATGAAACGCAGTTACGCCCCTGTCGTGATTACATTTGTACAAAACGAGCAAAAACAACTGCAATTGGTGTTGCTTGTCGACGGTTTGCAATCGGTTGCAGTCAATGTAAATTACGGTATGCGTGCTCTGGACGGCAGGACACTTTGGCAACGCAATGCAACTCTTTCGGCGGAAGGCGGCGGTGCGGATACCGTCGACATTGCGTACGACTACAACGCCCCCGACAGTTATCTGTTTGCCGAGTACGATCTGAACGGCACACGGCACGGTACGGTGTTCTCCTACGACATGTGGCATGCGTGTCACTTTACTAGCGACTACACCTACAAGGTGGACAAACTGGCCGACTGCTACGCCGTAACCGTTGAGGCAAAGCAATTTGCCAAAGGCGTAATCGTGCGTATGAAGGACAACTACAAGTTTGCCTACTCCGACAACTACGTCGACTTGCAAGCGGGGGAACAAACAACGCTGTATATATACGGCGCAACCGACGATGACATTGCCACGTTAGAAGTTACCGACTTCGCCAAGGAAACGGCATAAAATAGGACTGTAATATTTGCAAAATTACGTATGCATGCGGAAGTTGTTTGATGCAACCCAATCGACTTGACAGAGCAAAGATTGTTGTGCAGTGGTTGGAAATACGTATATCTGCCGAGGTTGAAATGCGGCAACCGAACCGCAGTAAAAAGTAAGCGAATTTTGCATACGTAGCATGATTTTCGGTACAAAATACAAAGAGCGATTTTACGCATTGACGGATATATGCGAAGAATAAACAAAATCAGGAGGTAAATATGAGAAAACACTCACTAAAAGCGTTGCTTTTCGTATTGGTCGCTTCTCTTGTGCTGTGCCTTGTCACCGCATGCGAAGTTGTCCCCGAAAAGACAAAGCTGGAAGCACCCACATTGGCGGAGAAAGTCTACACGGGTAGCAATCTGACTGCAACAATTGCCGAAAGTGAAGGCTACACAGTTGTCACCAACGAAGGCGGCACGGACGTAGGCGAGTACGAAGTCGTACTGAAACTGTCCGACGAAACCAAGTACGAATGGGCAACACCGGACGCCGACGACGCCACCAAGGTTACGTTGAAGTTTGTCGTAACCAAGGCGACAAACGAAATCACGGTATTGACACTTGACGGTTGGACCTTCGGCCAAGACGCCAACACCCCGACAGCCACGGCAATGTTCGGAACGCCGACATTTACATACGGCGCAACCGCCGACGGCGAATTTTCCGAAACAGTGCCTACTGCGGCAGGCAACTATTTTGTCAAGGCTACCGTTGCCGCAACCGCCAACTACGACGGTGCGGAAAAGACCGCCGAGTTTAAGATCGCACGCGCAAGCGCTGCGCTTACAACGACGCCACAGGCTGTTACAAACCTTGTATACACGGGAGGCGCACTCGACCTTGTCACGGCAGGTGTGGCAAACGGCGGCACGATGCAGTACAAACTCGGCACCGACGGTACTTGGTCGTCCGATATTCCCACGGCAACAAACGCAGGCGAATACACCGTGTACTACAAGGTGCTTGGCGATGACAGTCACAGCGATATCGCCGAAGCAAGCGTAAGCGTTGTCGTAGCCAAGGCAAATTCGACCTTCGGCAAACTTCCGCAAGACCCCGATTTGCACTACACGGGCGAGATGCAAGCGTTGTTGATTGCCGGCGAAACGGCTTGCGGTACAATTTTGTACAAGCTTGGCGACGGCGAGTGGACGGTCGAAATTCCGTCGGCAACCGATGCGAAAACATACGATGTCTACTACAAAATCGTCGGCGACGGCAATCACAATGATTTGATAAACGACGAAACGCAAAAAATCTCCGTTACCATTGCAAGAGTCAATGCGGTAGTAACCGCTCCGACGGCAAAGAGCGACTTGACCTACAACGGCGAGGCGCAAGAGCTTGTCAATGCTGGTAGCGCAATGGGCGCAACGCTTAGTTACAGACTTGGCACTGACGGCGAGTGGACGACTGTCGTACCCACCGCAACAAATGCAGGCGAGTACACGGTATACTACAAGTTTGTTGCCGACGCCAACCACAATGTTGTAGAAACGGAACAAGAAATTCCCGTAACCATTGCCAAAGTTGCTGCCGAAGTAACCGCTCCGACGGCAAAGACCGACTTGACCTACAACGGCGAGGCGCAAGCGCTTGTCAACGCAGGTAGTGCCAATGGTGCGACAATCGAGTACAAACTTGACAACGGCGAATGGACGAAAGACGTACCATCCGCAACAAATGCAGGTGCATACAAGGTAACGTACAAAGTATTTGCCGACGCCAACCACACGGGCGACAGCGAACAAACAATCGAAGTGACAATTGCCAAGATTGCCGACAGCATCGACTTCTCTCTCAATGGCGTAACCGTACATTGTGGAGAGGCTATCCCCGAGTTGAAAGCAACCGCAACAAGCGGCACGGCGGTAACGTTTACCTACTCCGACAACGGCGAGGACTACTACACCAAGGAACAACTGGTTGATTTCGTCTTTACTTACGGTACAACCTACTATGTCAAGGCAACCGTTGCCGACAGTACCAACTACACAGGTGTAGAAACAACTCAATCGATAACTCCGCAACACAAAATTGTAACTAGCGAAAAGGACGGTGTGCAAACTGCAGAATGTGCTTGTGGCAAAAAGGACGTTACGGGTACGCTCGGCACCAAGCAAACAATTGACCTTGCCGCAACCGTGGAAAACGGTGTGGCAAAGGCAACCGACGGCAAACTTGATTTGACAACAATAGGTTACACGGGCAATGCCGCAGTAACGCTTACCGTTGACGAAACGGCTTACCAAGCTATGGCGCAAAACGGCGTCGTTGCGCTTGCCGACGTATTGCCACTTGGAGTATACGGCGAAAAATCGTTTGCTGTAAGCGTAACCGACGGAAAAGAAATTTACAACGTAACAATCAACGCACTTGTAGTTACAATGACAATCACATCGGCCGACCAATATGCAAATTGGATTACAGTTGCCAAGGCTTGCGATCAAAGCGCAACTTTGTGGGGCGGCTACTTCCGTCTGGGCGCAAACATCACTGCAACATCGATGGTGATGTTTAATCGTGGAAAAATAGATGGAACGGAAGGCTTTAAGGGCGTGTTTGACGGATGCGGTTACATTATCGACGGGCTTAACAGAAGCAGTTGGGATAGTAACGCATTTGTTACCACGATGACCGAAACGGGCGTGCTTAAAAACATTGCGTTTACCGATGTCAAGATTACCGGTGAAGGCAACTTCCTTACATCCGGTGGCAAAGGTACAATCGAAAACGTATTTGTGCAGTATACGGTCATTTCCGTAGGAGATAACAACGGTAACAGCGCTACAATCGCCAATCAACAAGACGGTTGCGCCATGCGTAACGTATTTGTCGACGCAAGTAAAGCAGTTGTAAGCGGTAGCGGTGCAAAATTCAGAATTCTGACAAACAACACTGCAAGCGGTTTCGGCGGCGTGTTCGGCGTGTGTCCTTCACAAAACTACACCCCGAGCCAAGCTTTAGGCAGGGACATCAATTACTCCGCAATAGCTTTCTTCGCAAATTTTGCCGAGCTTAAAGCCAACGACACAACCCAAACGGTATTGGCAGGTTGGAACAACAACGGTTTCTGGACCGTAAACGACGGTATTCCCGCTCCTGCAAAATTGGTTGTAACCGAGTTGAACTTGGGTGCGCAAGACATAAACCTTGACATTCTGGTAGACAACGACAATGTTACACTTAACGACAACAATGTGGAAATTGACTGCACGGCAGTAGGCTTTTCGTTTGGAGAGATCGCTTCCGCTACAATGGAGGGCGCATCGCTCGATGTAAGCAAGTTTGCATTTGCCGACGGTAAATTGATTGTTGCTCGCTCGGCGTTTGGCTACAACTATGGTGCAAAAGAGATTGTAGTGACCGACGTTGACAACAAAACAATCACAATTGCGGCAACGCTTGTAAGCAAAGTTTTGACGGATGCTACCGACTACTTAAATTGGATAAAGATTGCCAATGCCTGCGAAGCGGAAGATAAGATTCTTGGCGGTTACTTCAAATTGGGTGCAAATATCGCATCCGAAACCATGGTCACTTTTGATCGTCACGACGTTGACGGCGCATACGGATTTAAGGGCGTATTTGACGGATGCGGATATGCTATCGATGGTTTGACGGCCACGGGCAATGCGTTTATCAGCTGTATGACCAAGGATGGAGTGTTGCGTAATATTGCATTTACCAACGCTAAAATTGCCGGCGAAAGCAACTTCCTGTGCTCCGGCGGACTTGGCACAATAGAAAACGTTTACGTGCAATACGTATCTATTGCCGCAGGTAGTAGCAACAACGGAACGATATATAACCATTGCAGATACGGAGAAAATGCAGGTAAAATTACTAACGTGTTTGTTGACGCAAGCAATGCGGTAATTAGCGGAAGCGGCTCGTCGTTTAGACTAATCGGCGGTAGCAATAGCGGGTACAACGGCATATTTGCGGTTTGTCCGAGCGAAAACTACACACCGAGTCAAGCCATGGACAGAGATAACAATTACTCGGCTGTTGCCTACTTTGCTAGTTTTGACGAGCTTAAAGACAGCGACAAAACGCAAACTGCACTCAAAGGCTGGGACAGCACTTATTGGACAATTGTCGAAGGCGTTCCCACATTTGTAATAAAATAGTCAAAGCCATGTGGCGCAAAACTAAATGTAAATGGTGTACAATCATTCTAACGTAAATCTCGCCGGTTGGGTAAAACAACAATAAGTTTTTTTTAAGGGGTTGTCGCATCAAACACATAAAATACTAAAAATCAAATAAATATACAAAAATGACTAAAGAAACAAAAATGATGTCAACCCCAAAAAGAAAAAAATAATTAGTTTTCTTGTGAATGGGGCTGTCGCAAGAAAGTTTTGTCTTCTTGCGACAGCCCCTTCTTTTTTTTTGTAGTAGACGTCGCTCCCTTAATGCGACAGCCCCCTTGTTTGGCGGCACGACCGGGTACTATGGCGAACAAGATTTTTTATAATTACCAAATAAGGTAAAAGTGTATTAAAACAGTATCCGTAGTGCGGGTGGGTTTTATATAACTTCTTTTTGTATGCCATGCCGTATAGTGAAAAAATAAATAATTATTTCACGTTTGGCTTTGTTGGTAGGTTTTGTTATCGTTTTTTGTCCATACCCGTGCCGATTATCCGTAGTGTTGCGGGCGCGCGTATTATATTATATTAACAAAATATCGATGTTTGAAGTGCTTTGTAAACGGATGTTTTTTTGTCGTTTTCTCAAGTAAAAAACGTTGCGTTTTGTGGCGTTTGGGGCGCAAATTGCGGCAAAAAATAGGTATTGTAATTTGTAAATGTTTGTGATATAATCCAAGCCGATTAAAATTCAAATCCAACGGAGGATAAATGAAATACAAAGTTGCTATTGTCGATGACGAACCTTCCGTTCGCGAGTCTATTGTCGAGTTACTTAAAACGTATGCCGACAAAATGTCTTTGTCGACCGAAACCGTCGAAGAAAATTCGTTTGAGATTGCCGCATTTGCTTGCGGCGACGATTTGTTAAGCGCAAACATTGCCGAGTTCGATATGTTTTTTTTGGATATAAACATGCCGGGCGTCAACGGATTGAAGGCGGCAAAGTGCGTGCGACGCGTCAATACGACGGCGGTTATTATTTTTTGCACCAACTATGCCCAGTATGCCGTCAATGGCTACGAAGTCAACGCGCTCGGTTACATCGTCAAGCCGATACAGCCGATTGCCTTTTGTCGCACAATGGACAGAGCAATGGCTGCGCTGGGCAAAAATGCCGTAAAGCGAGTGCGTATCAAGACGGTCGACGGCGTAGAGTTGTTGCTTGTGTCAAATATCTTGTATGCAGAGATACAAATACACAATCTGTTTTTTTACGTACTCGGTGCTGACGGCAAAGTAAAGGTTTACCGCACGCGCGGTTCTATGCAAGAAACGGAAAACAGTTTTGCCGATATGGATTTTGCGCGGTGCAGTGCGTGTTACTTGGTCAATCTGCATCATGTATTGTCCGTCACCAAAGGCAATGTCAACATGCGCGGAGGCGCAAGCCTTCCCGTCAGCCGCAAGTTTGCAAAGGATTTTTCCGATAAGCTGTTAAGTTTTTTAGGGAGTAGCGGTACTGTCAATGTCTGAATTTGGAAAAATAGTCGCATATATTTTCGATTTGTGCGGCAACGAATTTGTAACTCAATTGTTTCTCGTAGCATTGCTGTTTATCCCGGCTCTTAAACGACGTAACCTGTTTTGGTTACGTTACCCGTTGTCGTGGGCGGCGGTTATCGCATTACAGCAGTTAAGGCGAATTGGTTTCGTTGTAATACCTGACGCACTCAACTACATTCTGGTGATGGCACTGCTTGTGGGCATTACCGCGTTGTGTTTCAAGGCGGATATTTATCAGACGCTGTTTGTTTCCGTGTGCGTCTACTGTTGTCAGTTTATTATCAGCAATACTGCCTTTACCACGGTGTTTGTATTGATGCACTTGACTAAAAACGGCGGCAATTGGTGGTATTACTACATAATCATGCCCGTAACGATGGCGGTGTTGATGCCGCTTGTGTATCTGTTTGTGGTGCGGCGCATAAAGCGGTCGGACTTGCTCTTTGATAGTCATACGGTAATTTACATCGTGCTGGCGTTTGTGTTGGTTGCAACTACGCTTACTTGTTTTGCTCGCAAGGAGATCTTTTGGTCATTGGTCGGGCAGGCTTATTTACTGTCTATATCAACGCTGTTTACCGTGTCGACTATGCTTGCAGGGTTTATGAATTTGCACAAGCGTCACTTGGAAGAAGAAAACGTTATTCTGCAACAATTGTTGCACAGGGATAAACAACGCTACGAGCAAGCCGCACTTGCCAACGAAAAGATACAAATCAAGTATCACGACATGAAACTGTACGAAAACAACGATATAGTGGACTTCGAAAGTCTACGTGAAGTAGAGCCGGACAGCGAAATTTTGCGTAGCATGTACTTTACGGGAAACAGTGCTCTGGACGTCATTTTGTCGGAAAAAGCCATGATGTGCGAAAGGCTGGGTATACGTTTTGTGTGTACCGCCGACGGCAGCTTGCTAAACTTTGTCAAGGCGCACCACATATATTCTCTTGTAGGCAACGCTCTGCAAAATGCGATAGACAGCTTAAAAAAAGAACCCGACCCTGCCAATAAGCAATTGGATGTCGGCATTGTACGTCACGGAGATATGTGCGTGATAAAAACAGAAAACTATGCTTCCCGCACGGTCGAGATGGACAGCGAAGGTTTGCCCGTCACGCAAAAGAAAGATAACGCTAATCACGGGTACGGAACGCGCAGTATGCGCGAGGTAGTGCGTCGTTACGGCGGACAGCTAATGTTCAGCCAAAAGGATAACATCTTTACCATGGTGGCAATGTTGCCGTTGCCGACATCCACGCAAAGTTAGTGTTCATTTTGCCGTCGCTAACACACAACCGCGGTATTTCTCGCCATATTCGACAATTTTCCCATCCATTGATGTACTTGGAAATATACCTTTGCAACCGAAAGGCTTCCTTTTTGCAGGGAAGTCTTTTTTTTGTAAAGTTGATCGTTAGATAGCAACCATGTTGTCACATATGACGTAAAATCGTCCTGATGTGACAAGAGGGTTTACTTTTGTAAATGGACTTGTTAAAGTTTTATTACTAGGGCAAAATATGCTCGTAAATCGGCAAATTGTGCCGAAAAGAGCTGTCTGCCCTAAAAAATCCAATAAGGAGAAAGACAATGAAAGCAAAAAGATTGTTTGCTACGCTTGGACTGATCGTTGTGATGGTTGTTTGCTTTGCCTTTGCGGCATGCCAACCCGAAACGCCGCCCAAGCCTATCCAATACACGGTGACGTTTGACGCTAATGGCGGAACGCTCACGGGTGACAAAACGGTTACCGTAGAAAGCGGCAAAACCGTTACTTCCGCACCCACTGCGGCAAAAGCCGACCACACGTTTGACGGTTGGTTTACCGCTGCGGAAGGCGGCGACAAAGTTACGCTTGACAGCTACAAGGTGTCTGCCGACGTGACGTTGTACGCGCACTACACCAAGAAGAGCGAGCCTACTCCTCCTACGCCGAGCAAGGTCAAGATTACCTTTGACGCCAACGGCGGTACAATCGACGGAAACAACGTTGTGGAAGTCGACGACGACGGACTTGTGTTGGATACGCCTACTGCCACTCGCAGCGGCTATCGTTTTGACGCTTGGTACACTGCGGCAGAGGGCGGCGAAGCTTACGACCCGATGTTTGACGAAACAACTGCCGACAAAACGCTGTATGCTCACTGGGTAAAGGTTTACACCGTGACATTCGATGCCAACGGAGGCACGTTGCAAGGCGAAGCAACCGTTACCGTCGACGAAGGCGGCAAGATTGTATCCGCACCTACCGCAAGCAAAAGCGGCGAGGAATTCCACGGTTGGTATACCGCCGCAACCGAAGGCGAACTTGTAGACTTCGAGCAATACACGGTAAATGCCGACGTTAAGATTTACGCGCATTTCGGCGTACTGACAATGCCCGTCAAGACATTGAAAGATCACGAAGGCGCCAAAGTCGGCTACCGCATCGAGGCGGAAGACGCCAAATTTGCGGGCGAACTCGGTCAAGGCAACAAAGGTACGCATATCGAAAGTGACATCGCTACCGCAAGCGGACAAAAATCCATCGGCTACCTAAACGTTGTCGGTAATACGATTACATTTACGTTCAAATCGGCAGCCGCAGGCAAAGCTACGATTTCTTTGCGTGCAACAAGCAACAACACTAAGATGATATGGTCCCCCAGTTTCTCGATGTGGGTAGATGACCAAACCGTTACTCCCGCCGACTTTACCGTTAAGTTTAACGGCGACGACGTCAACTTCCAACCTGCAAAACTTCGCGGCGCAGGCAAAGACATGCCCATGACCTGGAACCTGTACTGGGATCCGATCAGCTTCGGCGAACTGAACGTCAAGGAAGGCGTCAACGAAATCGTACTGACCGTTGCGGCAACCACTGTGCCTAACATGGACTGTCTGGACATCGAAACAACGCTTGACATTACATCGGCTAACGGTGCGGCAGCCAGTGGAGAGGCACAACTTCCCGAACCTCCGGCACCCGACGTGGCGTACGACAAAAACGTTGCAATCAAACTTGTTGTCGGCGGTTACGAAGGCGGTCCCGCAATCGAAAAGGCGATACTTACATTTACCGAAGAAATTCCTTCTTCTGCACTTAACAACGGCAATCCGTTTGCAGTGTCTGTCGGCGGTGCAAAACTCGGCGGAAACGATGACAACTACTATCTTTGCGATGAACAAGGCAAGGAGCTTGTAGGCGGCAGTCAATCTCGCTATGTTGCGATTGATTATGCTGTAAGCTACGGTCAATGGTCATTTAACAACAATCTGTCGCCGTTTGTGTACAATCAACAAACTGCTCGCAACACCTGGAAGGATATGACAAAAGCAACTCTCACCGTCAGCGGACTTGTCATCGGTGAAACAAAATACACAGTGTTTGGCGGAACTGCGACATCTTCGCACGAAGTGCCTTGCCTTGCCGATTGGAAACTTGACGGTAAGTTTAGCGATACCATTACATGGGGCGACGAAACCGACCGCAAGATCGATCTGACATACGGCGCATACGAACCTGCCGCACTCAAGTCCGACAGCGGCAAAAACGCACTCGTCGTGTGGTTGCACGGCGGTGGCGAGGGCGGCACAGACCCCAGCATCGCATTGCTAGGAAACCAAGTGACAAGCTTGTCTAACGAACTTGTACAAAAGTACTTCAAACAAAACGGTCTTGCGGGCGCATACGTGCTTGCACCTCAAACCCCGACACGTTGGATGGACATCGGCGACGGCAAGCAAGCCTCCTCTCCCGAAAACTCCGTCTACACCGAAAGCTTGTTTAAGCTTATCAAGAAGTACGCCGAAGAAACCAACACCGACGTTGACACAAATCGTATCTACATCGGCGGTTGCTCCAACGGTGGTTGGATGACGTTGGAATTGCTTGCCGACCACGGCGAATACTTTGCTGCGGCTTACCCGGTATCGGCTTGCTACGATACGCAATACATCACCGACGAGATGATTACCAAATTGAAGGATATCCCCATTTGGTTTACTCACTCCAAGGCTGACGGAACCCTTCCCATTGTGGAAACCGAGATAAGAGATAACCCCTGGGGTGGCACTTATAATGTGTTGACGGACAAGTTGAAGAACGTCAATACCAACGAACTGTACATCAAACTTGTCAACGCAGGCGCAACCAACGTGTATTACTCGTTGTTTGAAAACGTTACAGCCAACGGCACGACGTACGACGGACACTGGTCGTGGATTTACACCTTCCGCGACGAGTGCAAGACCGTTCAAACACACACAGGAACGGGTGCGGACGGCGCACTGACGTTGGATGATTTGACCACGGAAAGCACGGCAACCGTCAGCCTGACGGAAGGCGGTGAAGCCGTAACAATGTGGCAATGGATTGCCGCACAACACAAGTAAAACACTTCACGGTGCGGGGCGTATATATTGCGCTCCGCACAAAGTTGCAAAAAAGACTATTTGGAGGAAACATGAAAAAAACATACAAACTTGCAATTATCTGTCTTTGTTTGTTGCTGGTCGGGTCGATTTTCGGCGCGACGGTGTTTGCTTCGGCGGCAGTGGCAAGGGACTACGTTTCGGCGTATCGTTCCGACGCAAGCAGTGCGCGCGATGCACTGAGCCGCGCCAACGAACTCAACCAAAAAATTGTGGAAGAAGGCATAGTTTTGCTTAAAAACAATGCCAATGCGTTGCCAATCGCTACCGGTACTCGAGTGTCCGTGTTCGGCAAAAACTCCGTCAATCCGTTTTACGGCGGTGGCGGATCTGCCAGCGGTGCCGACGGTAGCGGATTGGGCGGAGTAAAGTACTACGATCTGTTTGACAGTCTTGTCAATGCGGGTTTCAGTTACAACCCCGAACTTAAAGCATTTTACGAAAACAACGCTTTGTCCGGCAGAGGGCGCGACGGCGGTAGCGGTACGGGACAGGTTGCCACGCTTACGGGTGAAACGCCTGTAGCAAGCTACACCGATTCCGTCAAAGCGTCCTTCAAAAACTACAACGACGTTGCGCTTGTACTTATTGCGCGCGCAGGCGGCGAAGGCGCGGATTTGCGCACCAACTACACTTCGGTGGTAGCGGGACGCAGCAACTACAACAACAACGGCAACGCCGCAACCGGCGACCATTATTTGCAACTGGACGACAACGAAAAGGATATGATTGCCCTTGCCAAAGCTAACTTTGAAAAGGTAGTCGTGGTACTCAATATGGGTACGTCTTTTGAACTCGGCGATTTGCAAAACGACAACGGCATCGACTCCATCGTTTGGCTGGGATTCCCCGGCGGTAGCGGTATCAACGCTCTCGGAAAGGTGCTTAACGGCGAAGTCAATCCCAGCGGCAGACTTGTCGATATTTATGCGCGTAATTTCAAACAAGACCCGACATTTGCCAACTTCGCAACCAACTACGCTAGTGCGTACAAGACGGAAGCCGGCGGCAATACGGGTATCAACTTTGTAGAGTACGACGAAGGTATCTACATCGGCTATCGTTACTACGAAACTCGCAGTTATGTTGAGGGCGGTAGTTGGTACGAGGACAACGTGGTGTACCCCTTCGGCTACGGTATGAGCTACACGACGTTCAGCAAGAAAGTCAACTTTGTCACTAAATCTCTTACCGCCGACGGCAGTATCGATGTCGACGTCACCGTGACAAACACGGGCAAAACGGCAGGTAAGGAAGTAGTGCAGTTGTATTACAGCGCGCCCTACACCGACGGAGAAATCGAAAAGTCGCATATCGTGCTGGGCGCATACGAAAAAACCGACCTTTTGCAACCCGGTATGAGTCAAAAATTGCGCCTTACTATGAAAGTGCGCGATATGGCAAGCTACGACTACAACGATGCCAACGCTAACGGCAACACGGGTTACGAACTCGACAAGGGCGAATACACGCTGTACGTGGGCGACAACTCTCACGTATGGGCGCAAAAAGACGCCGCAAAACACACCTACAAACTTGACAAAGAAGTGCTGTACAAAACCGACGCCGTGACGGGTACGGAAATCACCAACCGTTTCGACTACGTCAGCGCATACTTCGATGCAGACTCCGACAAGGTGTGGGGCGGACACAGCAAATTGATGTCGCGAGCCGACTTTGCAGGCACGTTCCCCACGGCTCCCACGGCAGAGGAAATCAAAATCAGCGGTGCCGAACAAGCCAAGGCAACTTACTCGGCGGCCACGGCGGAAAGCGACAAGGATCAACCTTGGTACACCGACAAAATGCCGACGTACCAAACCACTCGCAAAACAAATATCAGCGCAACCAGGCTTGTCGGATTGTCCTACGATGATCCCCGTTGGGATAAATTTATGGACCAATTGACGTTGGACGACATGCGCAACCTTATTGTCAAGGGCTTCTTCGTGACGTACGGTATCGAGGAGCTTGACGTACCCGTTTCGATAACTCCGGACGGACCTACGGGCTTTGTACAAGGTTCCGGAAGTAACTGGGTCGGCGGTACTTGTTCGTACGCGTCGCCCATTGTGGTAGCTTCCACCTGGAACAAGGACCTTGCATTAAAGATGGGCGAAGCCGTCGGCGACGAAGGTATTTGGGGCGGCGAAGGCGAAAATACCACTAAGAATGCTTGGACAGGTAAATCTGTCACTTACTACGGCGTAAAGGGCGGCTACAACGGTTGGTATGCTCCCGGCACTAACACCCATCGCTCGCAGTTCTCCGGACGTAACTTCGAGTACTACAGCGAAGATCCGTTGCTTGCGGGTACAATTTGCGCCAACGTTGTAAAGGGTGCGCAAAGCAAGGGTGTATTTGTCATGATCAAGCACTTTGCGCTAAACGATCAAGAGCAAAATCGCGGTAACCTCGCAACGTGGGCCGACGAGCAAACCATGCGCGAAATCTACTTGAAGTCGTTTGAAATTGCCGTAAAAGATGGTGGCGCAACGGGTATGATGAGCGCGTTCAACCGTATCGGTTACAACTGGGCAGGTACGTCTT
>CAKQXG010000033.1 GCA_934281515.1 uncultured Clostridia bacterium
TAAACTTGATGAAAATAAGTTTGCGGTTACCCAGAAAGGACAAAAGCTTATATTTGAAGGCGGACACTTCGCTATGCCTGCCGCAACCATTGCCGCCGCGTTGATGTTTGTAGCGCAAATTGTGGCAATGCCGTTTTATTTGTCGCTACTCAAACGCAAGTCAAAGCGGTTTGCCTACATCACAAGCGCAACTGTCTGGATAGCGGTAACGGCGACGCTGTTGTTTTTACCTGCGGAAACTACCGCTCCCGCTGTCAACGGGTCGGTGGTAACTCCTACAAGCGGCACGCCCGATTGGGTAATCATGATGTACGGTTTGTTGCTCGGCTTCGGTATTTGCGGTACGGTGTTTGTGCCGCACAGCAGTTTCGGCGACGTATGCGACGTGGGCGAACTGTACTTCGGCGAGCGTACCGAAGGCAGTTTTTCGGGACTTACCAACTTTCTCAATACAACTGCGCAAGCAATCGGACTGTTTATTGCTCCGCTTATCGTTGGCTTTGCAGGCTACGAACAAACCACGTACACTGCGCTTGCCGACTTGCCTGCAAATATTGCCGAGGCGTTGAATGCAAACGGCTGGGTGGTTGACGGCAGATTTAAGTACATTCTGTACGACACAATGGTGCAGGTACAACCCGTATCTCAACCGCAGGGCGCACAAATCGGTATTTTGCTGACCTTTACCGTTGTACCGATTGTCGTGCTGTTGTTTGGCGTGTGGTGCGCAAGTCGTTTCAAACTGACTAGAGAACTGCAACAAAAAATCGTGGAGTGCAACGCCACGGCAGACAAAACAACCGAAGAATACAAGGCGACTCGCGAAGAGTTGCTCGGTCAACTGTAACAAATGTTTCTATGATACAACTTATACCTATTTTTAGCGGTAGCGGCGGCAATTGTACGCTAGTGCGCACCGAAGATACAACCGTACTTATCGACGTTGGTCTGGGCTACAAACTGACGCTTTCGGCACTTCAGGCGCACAAAGTGTCACCGTATGATATTTCTGCCGTGTTTGTCACGCACGAACACAGCGACCACATAGGCGGACTGGCGCAGTGGACCAAACGTCACCGCGTCAAATTGTTTGCGCCGCGCGATATTTGCCCTGTTTTGTGTGACAAAATCTATTGCGGTCAGGTTGTGCCCGTAGGCAAAACGCAACAAGTGGACGGCTTGACGGTGGACGTGTACGAGTGCAGTCACGACTCTGTTGCATGCGTAGGCTATCGTTTTGGCGACGGCAAGGGCAGTTTTGTCGCAACAGTCACCGATACAGGTTGCACTCGTGCCGAGTTGATGGACTTTCTTGCGCCGTGTCGCGGTATACAACTGGAAAGCAATCACGACGTCAACATGCTCAAAAACGGTCCCTATCCCTACCAACTGAAACGTCGCATATTGTCCGACTTCGGACACTTGTCCAACGATCAGGCAAGCGGCGTACTGCAAAACCTTATCGGTAGCAATGTGACCGACGTTGTACTTGCCCACCTGTCGGAACACAACAATACTGCCGAGTTGGCGTTTGACACGGCTGTAAATATGTATGCGGCGCACAACCTGATTGAAGGACGCGACGTCAATGTGCACGTGGCAAAGCCGCGTTGCAACGATATTGTGATATGAGTAAAGAACCCTGTACAGACAATCGAACTTCGGGCATGGCGGTTGCTGCGTTACCCGACCAAAACGACGGATATTTCTGCTATGCGATTGCCGCGGCGGCGTATATTGTCGTGGGTACATTGCTTGCCGTTGTGCAAAATGCCGTAACCAAGGGCAGCGTCGTGTGGTGGATTTGCCTTGCGGCTACAAATATTGTCATAGGCTTGTCGGCAGTGATTTACTGCCTTATCCGTCGCAAAAAATTGTGGCATTTCGTCCGCGCGGACGTTGCGCCGAATCTTGTTCACACATTGTGCGGTTGCGTGTTTATACTTGGATTGGTGTTTTTTATGGCGCCTGTCACAAACCGGATTTACGATATTATGGAGCAAGCGGGGTTGTCCCGACCGTCGGTAGATTTACCTATGCAACTTGTTCCGTTGCTTTGCACTGTGACGCTGTTGCCTGCATTTTCCGAAGAACTTGTCTTTCGCGGTGCGGTTGCCGGCGGACTTGTCGACGGCTACAAAAGCAAAGTCGGCGCGGTTCTGACGTCGGGCGCATTGTTTTCGTTGTTTCACGCCAACCCTGCACAAACGTTGCATCAATTTGTCGTCGGCTGTTTCCTTGCGTTGCTGTTGCTTCGCGGAGGTAGCCTGTGGGCGTGTGTGATAGTCCACTTTGTCAACAATCTTGCGGTGGTACTTGGCGAGTTTTTCTTGCCTGCAGGGGTATTTACAAGTTGGGTTGCCTGCATTGCAGGCGGTATTGTTGCGGCAATTGCGCTTGCGGTGTATTTGTTGTTTGTCAAGCCGACCGAGCAATCCCCTGTGTGTAACCCTGTCGAGCCTGCTGCCACCAAACCGACTGCGCTTGCGTGCTGTCTGGTTGCGGTGGGCGTATTTTGTATGATGTGGGTAGGTAATTTATGAAGTTTCGCATTGTTGCCGTCGGCAAAATCAAGGAGGACTACTTCCGCAAAGCCGTCGACGAGTATGTCAAGCGTTTGTCGCGCTTTGTTACGGTGGAAATTGTTGAAGTGGACGAGTGTCTGTTTCGCGGTACGCCCGGTACGAAGGAAATAGATAAAATACTACAGACCGAAGGCAAAGCCATACTTGCCAGGTGCGAAGGTTGCGTTGTGTTGCTTGACACCAAGGGCAAACAGCTGGACAGTGTTGAGTTGTCCGAGGCGATACAAAAGCGCACGTTGACGTCGTCGACATTTACATTTGTAATCGGCGGCAGTAACGGATTGTCCGACGAAGTTCGCGCCCGTGCCGACATGTCGGTGTGTTTTGGCAAGATTACTTTGCCCCATCAACTTTGCCGCGTGGTGCTTGTCGAACAGTTGTATCGCGCCTGCTGTATTGCAAACAACATTCCTTACCACAAGTAGGCGTTGACAAAACTTCAAATTGTGGTATAATTGTACGGTAAATTTAACGGTTGCGCCCGCAAGCAAACAAATCGGTGCGTAAACGTTGAGCAAAGCTTCACACAAACACATGTTGAGCAATAAATTGAAATATGGAAATTTTTACACCTAATTTGTTGTGGGCGGACTTCGACCCGACAACCGAACAACTTGATAGCGATGTGTTTAGTACGCGCGTCGAAGACGGTATAATTGTCAAAAAGCTGTACTTCAACGGTACAGTGTTTCCGTCCGAGCGCAAAACCCGTGTTTTTGCCGTGGTGTGTCGCCCCGACGAAACATACGAAACACCGCACAAAGGCGTGTTGGTGGTTGGCGATTATAAAAAGCCTATACCGCTTGCCGACCTTAAAGAACTTGCACGCAAAGGGTTTGTGGTTATGGCTGTCGACTACGCAGGACGTAGCGGCGACGGCATAGGCACCATCTATCCCGAGGAACAGCGGCATTTGTATGTCGACCGGGCAGAAGGATTGTTTTACGTAGGCAACAGCGTCAAGGACAATAAGATATACGAGTATGTCAAGAACACTCGTCGCGCCGTGACCTACATGTTGAGTAACGAAGGCGTTGCCGATGTGTCGCTGGTTGCGGTAAACAAAGGATCGTACATCGGCACAATCGTGCTTGGTACCGACAGTCGCATTGTGCGCGGAACGGTGGTGTTCGGCACGTTGTATCGCGACTACCCGTTGACCGACGAAACGCACGGTTCGCTGGAAGGTAACCTGTCCGAGCGACTGGAAGAAGAGGACGTTGCCCGTGCATGGACAATGGGACTTGCGCCGCAAAGCTATCTGATGACCATCACCGCGCCGCTGTACGTTGTCATTTCGGCAAACAGCGCACATGTAGACATCGTTGCGGCGAGCAAAATGTACTACCGCGTAAACGACGACAGCAGACTGCTTGTGTTGCCGACAACGCTTGACTATCTGCCGCAAAAGTATTTCGACTGTTTTGTAGCTTGGCTGAACGGCGAAACCGTGGAAGAAGACTTTGAACTGACTAGTTTTGTAGATGACAACGGCGACTACAGAGTAAAACTTGTCACGGCGCACGACCTTGACAAAACGTCGGTGTGGTATTGCGTTGCGCCGTCTCGTGCCGCCAGGTATTGGGCGCGTGCCAAATTGACGCCTTGCGACGGCGGTTGTACGGCAAAACTTAATACGTATGAAAAAAATTGCGACATAGCCACCTTTTGTCTGCTGGACGGACAGGTTGCCGTGTCGTCGGCTTTGCTGGATGTCAAGGTGCGCAATGCGGCAAACGTCAAGCTTGCAGGTAATGTCGTTTTCTGTGGTGAAACCGGTCAGACGCTCATTCCGCTGAATAGCGGCGAAAACTGGTGGGGCAAAAATATCGACGGCAAACTTGCCAAGGGTTATCTCAACATTGTCGGCATGGAAAGCGTCGGCGTCGCTACCTTTGCCATTGCAGATCCATCGGTCAAGCGTTCGGCTTCGTTTACCGTCAGTTTCGACGTGTGTACCGATGTCAGGCAAAAGTTGACCGTATCCGTTATCTGCGACTACGGTGGAACAAATACCGCTTACACAGTCACAACAAAGCTTATCGGCGACGGCAAGTGGCAACGCGTCACTATTGAAACTGCCGACTTGCATCGCGTGGACGACTTCCGACCGTTGGGTGAAGACGAACACCCGGACTGTCTGCAAATACGTGCGGAACACGCCGTAATTATCAACAATATCCTTGTTGTGTAACAAAAAAATGTATACGTATTGTAAAAACGTATACATTTTTGCAATTTGATACAAAAATCGAAGTATGACAACACAAACAAACAACAACAATATCGATGTCGGACAATCATTGTCCGAGCAGATCGACGAGCAAACGCCGACAATCGTGCAAGACGAAGTGCCGGACGTTGTAAATACAGGTAATGCGCCCGACGGCGACCAAAACGGCGGTTCCGGCCAATCCGACGGTAAACGAAAAAAAATTGTCGAGAAAATTGTCAATTGGGTACTGATTGTGGCAATTGTGCTGTTGGTGTGCGCCAATTTGTTGCGCATATTTGTCGTGTCCGAGGTGACAATACAGCAAAACAGCATGCAGCCGACCTTCGACCCCAATGACAAAGTGCTTGTGAACAAGGTTCGTACGCCGCAAACATCCGACGTGGTGGTAGTGTACAAAAACGACGTCGACAAATTGGCAGGATACTTTGCTCCTGCCAAGGACAAAGGCGTCAACGGGAAGTACGAATTGTTGATAAAGCGTGCCGTTGCGGTGGCAGGCGACACTGTTTATGTGGAATCGGTGTCAACGGCAAGCGGAGTGCGTTACGCGCTGAATGTGACGAAAAACGGCACTACGTACAAGGAATTTTACGTCTGGGACAGCGATCCGAAAGTGGACGAGTACGGCAAATGCGCCGACTGTGCCGCAGGCAAATATGTGTTGGCGACAGATATCTCTGAGGCACGCACATACGGTAAGTATGTTTTGCAGATTACAATGTCTGCCAATACTCTGGGTATACTTGCCGAGTACACTGCGGATAATAAGTACACCCTTACAGAAGGTCAATTACTGTGTCTTGGGGACAACCGCGACCGCAGCAACGACAGTCGGCAAATGGGTTTCAGCAACATCGGCAGGTTGTTGGGCGTGGTGGTCAGACAAACGCACGACGAATAAAAATGTTTAATATCGGTGAAAGCACATCTTCGATGATGTGCTTTTTTTTGTCTTTGTCGGCTAACAAGTGTATATAAAGCTCGTCAGTGTGCAAAAATCATTTTTATGAAAAAATCTTTGTTTGCTACAATACAATCCACTTTTCGCGACGACGAGGACTTTGTGGTGCGCACTGTACGTTGCGGAGAGCTGTTTACCGTGTGCAATCTGGACACCATGACCGACAATGCCAAGGTGTCGCAATTTGTTATGGAACCGCTTGTATACGTCAAAACGGCGCAAACGGTGACGGACATACAGGAAAGTTTGTCCGCGGGCGCGATCGTTAAACCTTGCCCGACAGCCGAGGCGGCGTTGCAGTGTATTATCAACGGTTATACTCTTGTTTTTGACTATGCCGACGATTGCATTGCCGTTGACACCCGCACTCAAACGGGCAGGAGCATTGCCGAACCGCCAACGTCCATGGTTATGCGCGGTCCTCGCGAAGGCTTTGTGGAGGACTTCAAGGTAAATGTTACGCTTCTTCGCAAACGGCTGAAAACGCCTGCTTTCCGTGCCGTACAGTTGTCTGTAGGCAAGTACACAAATACTACCGTGTCGGTGTGCTACATCGACGGCGTTGCCGACAAAAAAGTGGTCGGAGAAATCGTGCAACAGTTGGAAAAAATCAACATCGACGGCATTATCGACAGTAGTTATCTTGCCAAGTATCTTGATACACAACGTACCGCACTGTTTCGTCGTGTGGGCATGACCGAAAAACCCGATGTTGCCGTAGGCAAGATGCTCGAAGGGCGAGTGGCCGTGATTGCCGATGGCTCGCCGATGGTGCTGACGTTGCCGTATTTGTTTGTCGAAGATTTGCAGTCGCCGGGAGACTACTACGAAAACGCCGCAATGAGTACCGTAAACAGGGCTTTAAGGTTCGTAAGCGTGCTTATTTCCGTTTTGTTGCCTGCGTTGTATGTATGTTTGCAAATGTACAATTACCAGATAATTCCGCTAAAATTTTTGCTGACGATACTAAACGCTACGGAGTCTATCCCGTTCAGTCCGCTTGCCGAAATGGTGCTTGTTATCGTCATATTTGACATCTTGCGCGAAGCTAACCTGCGTATGCCGTCGGCTGTCGGTATATCGCTGTCGCTTGTCGGCGCAATAGTGCTGGGCGACGCCGCCGTCAAAGCAGGTCTTATAGGGGCACCTGCGGTGATGATCGGAGCATTGTCGGGGATAGGGTTGTTTACCATGCCCGACAACACTCTTGTTTTGTCGTTGTTACGTATTTTGTTGACTATTATCGGCGGTTTGTCGGGAATACTCGGAGTAACGTTGGCAATGCTGGTAATCATGTTTTATCTGTGCGGCTTGCAGTCCAACAAAACCCCATTCCTTGCGCCCTATGCTCCCGATATACCCGCGGACAGGCAGGACGCCGTAGCCGAAATGCCGATACCCGAACAGAAAAAACGTCCGCGCAGTATACCTAACGTCAACAGAACAAGGAGAGACTAGTATGGAAAAGGACCGAGTTACAGTCGACCAACTTGCCCTGATGCTTATGTTGGTAATTGCCGGCGGCAAGTTTTTGGCGCTGCCGAGTATCCTTGCGGACGAGGTCGGGCATGACAGTTGGATTGTTATGTGCCTTGTCTTTGCCGTCGACGCCGTGTGTTTGTGCTTTTTGTTGTGGTCGGTGCGGTTAAACAAGGACGGACTGTCGGTTGACCGCGTGCTGGACCTGTCGCTGGGTAAAGTTATCGGTAAGCTGCTGTTGGCAATTTTGTTTGTCATCTATATGTCGCGACAAATTGTTCTTATCGGCAGTTGCTACGAAATGTTTGCCGTCACTTTCGACATCAATACCAACTGGCTGTTTTTTGCGTTGCCCGTGGTTGCCGTCACTACGTTTGCTTTGACGCGCGGTTTTACGGCGATGGCACGAGTCAGTCAGATATTATTCGGACTTGTGACTATAAGCGTAGTCGCATTGCTCGTCAACCCGTTGCTAAGCGTGCGTTGGTCGCAACTTTTGCCGTTTGCAGAAGCAGGCTGGGGCAATATGGTGAACTGTGCCGCTAAAAAAAGTTATTGGTTCAGCGACTACATCTTTATGTACTTTGTTTTGGACAAAGTAAAGGTGCGCAAGCACTTGTACCTGCCAATCATGAGCGTATTTATTGTCGGTGCTGTGATAACCGTGGTGATGGACATTGTGTTTGTAACGCTGTACGGCAGTTTTGCGCCGCATTTTCGACTGGCAATGAGCAAAATCGGTGCGTTTTCGCTAGGAGACGGAGCGAGCGGTCGCTGGGATTGGCTGACATTGTCGTTATGGGTGACATCGGTTTTGCTAAAAATAACGTTGTTTTTCTACTGCGCGTACAAAAGTCTGGAAAAGATTTTCGAGTTTCGTCACGACAAAATCAATTGGTTTGCCGTGGGCGCAATCACTTTGTTGTTGATGTTGCCGATGTTTGTGTCAACGGATGACTTTACGTCTGTGTTTCTGGCAAATGCCGTCATTCCGTTTGCCGTGGTGCAGTTTGTGCTGCCCGTTGCCTATCCGTTGCTGACCAGGATTGCAACTAACAAGGCGGAGCGAGGTGTCTATGAGCGGACTTAGACGAGTGGCTGTAGTGTTGCTGATCGCCGCGGCGGTGATTGTGTGGGGTGCGTCGTTTGAAGTGGCTGAAGTACAACGCCGTGCGATAGTGCTGGGACTCGGCATAGATCTTGACGAAAATGACGGCTCGACATACGTGTTGACGGCGGAAGTGGTCAGCCCCGGCAATGGTGGCGAACAAGTGGGAATATTCAGTAAAACCGTCACGTCAGGCGGCAAGTCGGTGGGCGAAGCTATTGCCGAACTTGGCGAAAAGACAGGTAAACAACCGTCGTTGGGACAGTGCGGCGTGCTTGTGCTTGGGCGTAGCTTGTTTGCAGGCAAGGATTTTTCCGATGTGCTGGAGTACTTTGTCAAGAGCGACAGTTTCAAGGAAAACGCAATTGTGTGTTGCACCGACAATGCCGCCGAGTTGATGAACAAGAGCGAAGCACTGTCGCAAAGCGTGTCTCTCGCGCTTGCCGAGGCACTTAACGAAAACTCCAAAAAGGTGGCAATTCCTTCAAATACGCTGCTTAAATATGCACGGAGCCAAGCGGAGTTGACAAAGACAGGCTTTCTCAATCTGGTGCGTTTTGTTCCGTCAGACAACGTTGATCCCGATGCGCCCGACAAGGAAACAGGTTACTTTTTTTACGACCGTATGGCAATTTTCCGTGCAAACAAGCTTGTTTGCGAGCTGTCCGACGACGAGATAAACGGTTTTGCCGCATTGACGGAAAGTGTTGTCGGCGACACGGTGACGGTTGTCGATGACGGCAAAACGTATGCGGTGCGAGTCAATGCCAAAAGCGTGGACTACAAACTGACCGACGGCGTTTGCGAAGTAACGATTTCGTTGCAAGTAAAGCTTGGGCGCGCCGACAGTTCCGATGTGGGCGGTGTGTTTTCGGCGCAGACCGACAAACAAATATCCGACGAGATGCTGGAAGCTATGCGCAAGGAAATTGCCGAAAGCGTCGCGCTATTCGTGCGCAGGCAATCGGAAGATGACTTCGATCTGGTGGAGTTGCACGATCTGTTGCGTCGTCGCGACGGCTCGTCGGAAGAGCTGAACGCCATGCCTACCGCAGATATACCTGTGCAAGTGACAGTAAAAGTGGCGGAAAAATAGTCTATTTTCAAGCAATTTAAAATTGCTTTAGACTGTTATGTTACAGTATTGCCCGTGTTGTCATGTACTGTTGACGGTTGGTTGCAATATGTGCAAATATGTGATATACTATTAAAAAAGGAGCGTCAGTGTCGTTCGCTCAAAATATACTAAAGGAATTTTACTATGGCTATATATCTTGTTGACTACGAAAATACTCACAACCTGTGTGGCGTATCGCAACTTACCGTCGATGATACCGTAGTGGTGTTTTACACGCAAAACTCCGCTTCGCTTTCCTTCGAGGCGCACAAGGAGATTCTTGCGTCCGGGGCAAATATCGACTACAAATATGTCGATGTCGGCGGCAAGAATGCGCTGGACTTCCAATTGAGCAGTTATCTCGGTTATCTTGTCGGTAACCCCGATACCGCCGACAAACAGTTGTTTATCGTGTCCAAGGATCGCGGATTTTTCGTCGTGTCCAAGTTTTGGGAACGCGAAAAGCATTTGAAAGTTGCCGTGGTGCAGTCGCTTAACGAGCAAATCAAACGCAAATCCGTTGCCGAAGCTGCCGCTGCAACCGTAACTACCGTTGCCGAAGTAGTCGGCGCAGAAACATCGGCATGTGACAATTGCGCCGACACGACGGCTTGTGACGGTTGCCCCGAAGTCCCCGTAGTAAACAATCAAGCGGAGCAAGTGCCAAACGAAAAGCAACCCGTAGAAGAAGTGGCATGCGTTGTTTCCGAAACCGACGTTTCAACAGAAACTTCCGTGCGCTACGTTGAAGGTTCTGTAGAACAGGCGCTTACCGACAGCGGCATAGCCGTGACGGAGCACGAAATCGACGAGATTGCCAAGCTGGTGGGTAAGTACAAATCGATGCAGACCATCAACAATCACATCAACAAACTTTTGAAAGACAGTGCCAAGTCCGGCGCACTTCTGAAAGTAGTAAAACCGTTTGTGAAAAAATAGATTTTTGTGATAATTCGGATATGGAGAAGGGGAAACTTTTAAGCGAAGTTTCCCCTTTTTTTTCTTGCCACAATCCTTTTAAAACTTGAATAGAGTGGACGTTTCTGTGTAGTAATTCGGACTGCGTACTTATCGTACCGTGAATAAAGACATAATGATGTCGCATGGTGAAGTTACAACTTTGGCAGGTGTAGTATTGCTACCTTCTTGCAACCATTTCGTTGTAGTTTTTGGCAATACGGTCTACAATCTCCGTGTGAGTGAATGTCTTGTGGTACACAATCGTCGTTTCTCGTATCATGCTCAGGTTTTCTATCGGCAGGGCGCACAGCGTGCCCTTTTGCAGTTCGTTGATGCAACTGTACCGCGCCAACACGCTTACGCCGAAATCCTTTTTTACAAGGTCGCGTATGGTGGCAATGCTGTCGACTTCCACAGTCACGTCGAAGTTGTCTATGCTTTCGCCGATGCCGTCCAATGCCGTCTCGAACTTGGCGCGCGTGGACGATCCCGGCAGACGCAGTATCAGGTGCTCACGTTTCAGTTCGGCAAGCGTGATGGACGCCTTGTGTGCAAGGTGGCTTTGCGCCGACACTATGCACATCAGACTGTCCGTGTTTACCACTACGAAGTTGAATGACGGATTGGTCGGTTTACCTTCGATTATCGCCATGTCAATTTCAAAATTTTCCAACATATCATAAAGATTTTTTATGTTGTCAGTTATAAACGTTATCTGAAGATTGTCGTCCTCTATGGCAATTTTACTCAATACTTCGGTTACGAAACCGCTCTCCTGTGTGTGCGTAATGCCTATTCGTATGCGATCCATATTGTTTTGAGCGTTCTTTACTTTGACGCGCATTTTTTCGCACAATGCCTTCATGCGTTTGGCGTACAACAGGACGATTTCTCCTTCCTTGGACAAAATAAGCTCACCTTTTTTGCGTAGAAAAAGCGTTGCGGCAAGTTCGTCCTCCAATCTTTTTATGTGTTGGCTCACTGCCGGTTGCGTCAAACCAAGCAACTCGCCGGTTTTTGTAAAGCTTTTTGTTTCGCATACTGTAACAAACGTTTCAAGTTTTACGTCGATCATAGACATCGTATATTACCTCTTATTTTGCAAATTTATGATGTGATAAAATAACATAATTTGACTTTATGACCCAAATAGTATATCATATAGCAAATAAAATTTCAAGGGGTTTCTCGTTATTCACGGCGCATGTCGGTGAATTTTTTTTACGCCCTTGGTCGTCGCCGACACATTTGTTCGGTTGGCGGTCGGCTACGGGCATAGTGTCGGCAATAAGTTGCCGACTGCCGTCATGGCGTGCGCGAGAACAGTGGTAAAAATGCTTCTTCAAAACTTTCCTGACGTTGCGCAGGTAATCATTTCCGTTGCGGTGATGTTGCTGTCGGGCTTTTTGCTGACAAGGCTTACAAAGCTGTTAAAACTGCCCAATGTCACGGCGTATATAATTGCAGGTATATTGTTGGGTCCGTATTGCTTTAAAGTGGTACCCGACCGCGTTGTGCAAGGCATGAGCTTTCTTGCCGACATTGCGTTGGCGTTTATCGCGTTTGGTACCGGCGAATTTTTTCGCCTGTCCACGCTTAGACGGAACGGTGCAAAAAACATCGTAATTACGTTGTTCGAGTCGCTGATTGCTTCGCTTGTCGTGTTTGTTGTGCTGTATTTTATCATGCGGTTGCCGTTGGAGTTCAGCCTTGTACTCGGTGCTCTTGCCGCTGCTACCGCGCCTGCGTCGACGTTGATGACGATACGCCAAACAGGTGCCAAAGGCGACTTTGTAGACACATTGTTGCAAGTGGTCGCGCTTGACGACGTGGTTGGATTGGTGGCGTTCAGCGCGGCAATAAGCGTTGCAATGGCAATTGTTGCCGGCAGCGTGACGGTCGGCGGTGTGGTGCTGCCGATTGTGTACAACATTGCTTGTCTTGTGCTTGGCGGCGTACTCGGATGGGTGCTTAAACTGCTCATCTGTAAACCCACGCGTACGGGTGATAACCGCTTGATTATTGCCCTTGCCGTAATGCTCGGTTTCTGCGGTGTGTGTGCGTTTCTGGACGTATCGCCGCTACTGGGATGCATGGCAATGGGTACGGTGTACATGAACGTATCTGACGACGACAGACTGTTTAAACAACTCAATTACTTTTCGCCCCCGATACTGTTGCTGTTTTTCGTACGGTCGGGTATCAATTTTGACCTGGGCGCATTGGTAAACGTCGCCGATTCGGTGGCAGGCGTGCCGCTGTTGGTGGTAGGCGTTGTGTACTTCTTTGTGCGTATACTCGGTAAGTACGGCGGCGGATATCTTGGGTGCGTTGTGACAAAAAAAGACAAACGCGTGCGTAACTATCTCGGTCTTGCGCTTATTCCTCAAGCAGGCGTGGCGATAGGTTTGGCAACGCTTGCTTCGCGAACACTGGGCGGCACAATCGGCAGCAGTCTCGAAACAATCATACTTGCCTCAAGCGTGTTGTACGAACTTATCGGTCCTGCTTGCGCCAAACTCGCTTTGTACCTGTCGGGCAGTTACAGTGACAACACTGACAGACTTGTCTCCGACAACACAACTGAAACGGCGACGGAAACGGCAAGTGCGGAAAACGCACCGACTACAAGCACCAAGGCTCGTAGTCAGGCGGAAGTTGACAAATTGATTGACAAAATAAGAGTGATACGTGCGGAAATACCCGTTCCCAAGGAAGCGGACGACGAGCGCGCATTTGATGAGGCGGCGGAAGAATACTACGCCGTAACACGTCGCAGACAGCACAAATAACGACATTTAAAACCATTAAGCGGTGCAAAATAATAATTATCAAGGAGATATAGATATGAACTACACAGACCCTATTGCAAAACTGTTGGGGGATTGGGCTGTACAGGTTACCGTTCCGTCGATACTGTTGCGCCTTGCTCTTGCAATGATTTTTGCCTGTCTTGTCGGTGGCGAGCGTTCCAGCAAAGGGCATACCGCAGGGTTAAAAACATTTATTCTGTTTTCGCTGACGACCACGGTATGTATGATAGTGGACATGTGCCACAGCGGCGTGCCGTATTGCAGTATGGCGGCGATTATCGGCGGAGCAATGCTCAGCGGTAACTCGATTTTGTTTGGCGCAAAAAATCAAATCAAGGGACTTACCACGTCGGCATGGCTGTGGACGTGCGGTATATTCGGGCTTGTTGCAGGCTCGGGCATGTACACCGTAGCGTTGATATTAGTGGCGGTGTACGCCGTAATATTGTGGTGTTTCCCCGTGGTGGAAAAACAC
This sequence comes from uncultured Clostridia bacterium, assembly GCA_934281515.1. GTDB lineage: Bacteria > Bacillota > Clostridia > Christensenellales > CAG-314 > Fimimonas. The sequence goes on from CAKQXG010000033.1 coordinate 13,735, forward strand.
CTTAAGCAACGTAGTCGTCACTTTGAGATACATCTTGAGTTGCTTAACCGTAGCGACTTGCAAACGTTTCTTACGACGGTGCGTAAGCTCGGTATGCGCGTGGACGATGTAGAAATGAACTCGGCGTTTATCAATTCGGGATTGTTCGTCTACTCCTTGCGCCTGACGATAGAAAGTGCCGAGCTGAAAAAATACAAAACCCACGACGAATTGATAGAAGCGTTACGAAGCATCGAATACATACATTTTATCGAAGAAAATAAATAACAAGTTGGGGAGAAAACTTTTCGTTGAAAAGCGTTTCTCCTCAAAACCATTTTCCCAACGTTTTGGGTAAAGTATTGCAAGGGGCAATGAATTGCTTATGCGAAGACGGACGAATTGTCGTTGAATTGCTAAAAAATAACAGATGGATTTATCGATATTCGTAAGTAAAAACGCATACGTGTCGTTTTTTCTCGACAAGTGTGCGTCTTTGTGCGTAATACTTAGAGTTTTTGAAGGGTTAGGGGTATGGGGAAAGGGAAACTTTTTTCAAAAAGTTCCCCTTTCCCCATATTACAAACTATAAATATCTAATTTTCTAATCTAATCGTCGGCACCGGCGAGCATTTCCATTCGATCTTCGGGTTGTTCGGGACGGCTGTCACCGTGCTTGACAAACATCATTGTTACGAAGGACAACGCGACAAATATTGTGCCGTAGGGGAACAGTATACGCATTGTGCCGAATGCTTGCATCAGGTATCCCGACAGAATAGGCGTCACTATTTGTGCTGCCATACTGGCGGTATAGTAGTAGCCTGTGTACTTGCCTATTGTACTGCCCTTGGCAAGTTCCACAACCATCGGGAAACTGTTTACGTTGATTGTTGCCCAGGCAATGCCTGCCAGTGCAAACAGAACTACAAGCAACCATGTCGGCGTTGCTGACGTCACGAAAATTGCTCCGAAAAACGCTAACGTAAGCAGTGTGATGCCGATAAGAATGGTGCGTTTGCGCCCGATCTTGCTTGCTACCATGCCTACGGGAATGTACGCCACAACGGCGGCGGCTTGTGCGATGAGTAGGGTCAGATTGTAGTCTTTGTCAAGTTCGTTGACGGCGTATACGGAGTACTTGCTTGTGATGGCGTTGTATCCGATAAACCACAGTGCAACGGAGGCGAGAATTAGTATCAGACTGCGCAACTTGTCTTTGGACAGGCGTTCGGAGTTGTTTGCAACAGGCGCTACCACATCGGCAATTTCGTTGGCTTCTTCCTGGTCGGCAACTTCGGCAACGACTTCGTTTTGTTCGTCGGGATCGTCTTTGTCAAGCTCGGCTTGCGCGGCAAGCATTTCGGCGTTCCAGGCAGGCTCGCGCACGGTCAGTATAAATACGACAAGCGCAACCGCCATAACTCCGCATACCGCGGCAACGTAGGCGGTGTAAGGCATCATCTGGTTGACGACCTTGCCCGTACCGAACACCATGCCCAGTAGCAATACCAGTATGCCGCCGGCGGTGCCCATCAGGTTGATTATGGCGTTGGCTTTGCTGCGTAGCGGCTTGACGGTGACGTCCGGCATCAGTGCGACGGCAGGCGAGCGGAATACTGCCATGGATATCAAAGTCGCAAGAAGTAGTACGATAAACAACACCAACGTCCAAGGACTGCCCGACGTCACGTTGTGCGCAAACAGGTTTTGTGCCGAGCTGACCAACGCAACGTAAGCATTGTTTACTGTTTTGTGCGACGTTTGTCCGTCGTCACTTTTTTCCGTAGTTACGGAGGCTTTGTCGGCATATACGGTGTATGTGCCGTTGTTCTTGTCATATACGTACACCGTGTCGTATGTTATGTCTGCATACTTTTGCGGCAACTGAGTTTGTTCGTCGGCGGTAAGGGCGGCGTAGTCCTTGTTGAAGAATATACGCGCGGCGTAGTCGCGCAACACTATGTCGGTTTGCGCATTTGCATTGACCACGCTGTCGTTTTCCTTATATTCAACGCGTTGTTCGCAGGCATACGTCCACAGCGTGTTTTGGTCGGCTTTTACCTTGTCCAGTTGGGCGGTGTCGACAAACGTCAACCCCACAAAACACACAATGGCGCAGATAGTGCCTGCCACGATAAAAGGTGTGCGCTTACCGAACTTACTTTTGGATTTGTCCGACAGCGCGCCGAACAACGGCAACATAAACAGTGCAAGTATG
>CAKQXG010000034.1 GCA_934281515.1 uncultured Clostridia bacterium
CTTGTAGGTTCGTCGAGTATAAGCACTTCAGGATCGGACATAAACGCCGCGACTACCGCCAATTTGCGTTTTACGCCAAGACTCATACGCTTGGTTTCTCCCTTCAACGCCTCGTCGGACAACTCGAACAAGTCCAGCATGTCGTCAAGCCGTTGTTTGTTGTGGATTTTTGTCAGGTCCTGCATCATACGGATAAATTCCCAACCCGTAAGTCCTGCCGGCAAAGCAATTTCGCCGGGGATATACCCGACATGACTCAGCACTTCGTAGTAGTGCCCGAAGGTTTCGTATCCCTCTATCCTGGTAGTACCGCTGTCGGGCTTGGAAAACCCCATAAGGTGGCGTATCGTGGTTGATTTACCTGCGCCGTTGGGACCGAGAAACCCAAACACTTCGCCTTTGTCTACGGCTATGCTTACATCGAATACGCCGCGCCCCGACCCGTAGTCCTTGGTCAGACGCTCAACTTCTATCATGTGCATGCGTTTCCTCCTTGAATAACCGACGACACGCATCGAGAAACAAACTCTTGTAGCGTTGCCGTCCGAATTTGAACATTGACAAATTTTACCCCAACTTGACGAAAAAGGAAAGCGCAAAAGTTTGCCATACGTCTAAATATTGACACGATTTGCACGCATGTAAAAAGGTGACACTATAACCAAAAGTGTTTAAATAAATCTGCAATACGCAGTATTTGATTTGTTTAGCCAGACACTTTACCATACTTAAATATTTAAAGTGGTACTCAATATTTTTATGCGACTGTATGCCGACATCACAAAAAAAACGCCCACAAAACATTGCTTGCTTCGTGGGCGTCGGATATTAAACTTTTAAACTTGCTGTTTACAATCGACCTTTTTTGACAATGGATACCGTCTGACGGTGCCGCGCAACACAATAATGCAGGTACATCAGTACTGTACATTGTATGCGTTTACACTGTTTTACCATTTCTTGCGAACGAACTTTTTGTCCTCTTCGGGCAGATCAAGTCCGAGCGTGCCGCCGGGATTCATCAGATTGTCGGGGTCGAAGTGATGTTTGAGTACCTTGAGTATCTCCATTTGCCTGCTGCCGATTTGCCCCTCCAGCCAGGGCGCAAAAAACTTGCCTATGCCGTGATGGTGACTGATTGCCGCGCCGCTTAACTGTATGTGATTGAGAATGCCGCTCCAGTAGTCGACAAATTCGTCAAGGGTGGTCATTCTGGCAATAAATATGAAGTACAGGTTGGCGCCCTGCGGATAACAGTGCGACATGTGAGTCATGCAGATTGTATCGGGACGGCTCTTGCAGTAGTCGCGTACAAGTTTGTGTACGTGTTCCATTTGGCTCCATGTTACCGAGCACTCCAACGTGTCGGTCATGATGCCGAAGTCCTGCATGGTGTCACGCAAGTACGGGTCGTTGAAACGTCCCTTTTCCCACGCCGAAGTTACCGCGCCGGTCAACGACAGCGCACCGTAGCGTTTGCAAATGCGTCTGACGTTTTTCGCCACGTTTTTGCAAAATCCGCGTTCACCGTCGGTAAAGCCCAAAAACATACAACGTGCATGAGGTTTGTACCCAAGTCCCGACAGCACGCCTGCAAGCGGACTTTCGTCCACGCCGTACAGCCTCATCATGACGTCGGTTTCCTCTGGGTCGGACAGACGGAACACCGACGGTTTGCCGCACTCGCATTGCATGATTTCGCGCGCGGCTTCCATTGCCGAAGTCCAATCCTTAAACATAAAACTGAATTTGAAGTGATTTTCGGGCATCCAACGGAACACTTTCAAGGTGACGTGGGTCAGCACGCCGAAGGTACCTTCGCTGCCCATCATTATCTGATTGATGTCGGGTCCCGTTGCTTTGGCAGGGAACACCTCCGTTCTGACGTTGCCCGTTGGAGTTGCGTACTCTTGCGCGATTACAATATCTTCGATTTTACCGTAGTAGGTGCTGTTTTGCCCTGCGCCGCGCGTAACAGTCCAGCCTCCGACAGAACTGTACTCGAATGACTGCGGAAAATGTCCGCACGTATAGGCACGCTTTGCTCCTAGCTTTGTAACGGCATTACGCAACGTATCTTCCAGCACGGGTCCGCTCATGCCGGCTTCCACGGTTATGGTTTGATCGATTTCGTTGAAGGACACCACTTTGTTGAAGTGCCTGCGCATGTCAAGCGTAATGCCACCCTTGATTGCTTCTACGCCACGAGTAACCGATGAACCGCCGCCATACACATAAAGGGGCGTTTTCGTTTCGGCACACAGCGCGACAATTTGTTCGATTTGCTCCTTGCTTTGCGGATAGACGACAACGTCGGGGACATTTTCGGCGATATGCTCTCTCAAACGCAACAGGTCGAACATCGTCTTGCCGTATGCCACGCTTACACGATCGTAGTCGTCGGTAGACACGTTGTCCGCCCCGACAATGGCACGCAAACGCTGCAAGACAGATTCGGGCAAAGCGCAAGGCTTGTCAAGACGAACTTCTTCCAGTCCAAGCGGCGAAACATACTGTTTAAAGTCGTCGTCGGTAAGATGGAAAATTTCCTTCATCATTTTGTACAAGTTTTCTTTCGGAACCTTGTTAAACTTGGGGTCGCCCCACTTAAATACCGAACGATAACTGCGTTCGGGCGGTTGGTCGGTGTACCAACGCGGTTCAAATTCCTTATATGGTTTGCTCATTTCCGTCTCCTTACAACAATATCTCGACAAAACGCGTTTTTGTGTTTTGTGTGCGGGGTATTGCCGACTACCGATTTTTTTTATTTGTTGTCTGCCCACATTACTTGGCTCGATTACTTTTTGTCCGTCTGCAAATAGAACTTTTGCAGTTTGCCGTACAGTTTGAGATAGATGTCCTTATATATGCGGTCGTACACCTTGGCATTGTCGGGATTAGGGGTTAATTCGTCAGTATAGTGTACCATATGCTTGATTGCCGTTTCGGGATCGGGATACACGTCGCACGCAACAAATGTGACAATTGCCGCCCCTAAACCGCTTGTTTCGTACGTTTGAACACGTCTTATCGGACGGTTGAAGATGTCGGCGGCGATTTGACAAATAAGGTCGCTTTGAGATCCGCCACCCGACACGGATATGTAGTCTATGTGTTGTTTGCCACGGCGTTCCATACGTTCCAAGCCTTCGCGCAGGGCAAAGTCGATGCCTTCGATTATTGCGCGGTAGACATGTGCGCGAGTATGGAAGTCGCTGAAACCGATAATTGCTCCCCTTGCTTCGGGGTTGGTAAGACCTGCCTGCCAAAACGGTTGCAGTACAAGTCCGTCACATCCGGCAGGAATGTCGGCAATCTCGGCGTTCATTACGTCCTCGGTTTTAAGTCCCTTTTCTGCGGCAACCTTTTCAAGATGTTCGGCAAAGTTTTTCTTAAACCAACTTATCATCCAATATCCGCGGAAAATCTGAACTTCGGGGTTGTAGTAGCCCTTCATCACGGCAGGGTAGGCAGGCATAAACGGTTCCGGCTCGAAGTACCGCTTGGTGGAAAACTGCACCGAACTGCTTGTGCCGAAACTGATACTTGCCACGTTTCGTTCAAGGCACCCTACGCCCAACGTTTCGCAACCCTTGTCCGAGCCGCTTGCAACAAGGCGCAGTCCTTGATGTATACCACTTTCAGCCGCCGCCTGAGCCGTAATCTCGCCCATAGTATCCCCCGGGGCATACAGCGGAATGTTGACCAACTCTAACGGCAAATCGAACACGGGGTACAACAACGAACCCTTCGTAAGCCACTTTTTACCCTTGTTGTCAAATGGCAAGTGACCTATTGTCGAGGAGTATGCATCGACAAGATTGCCCGTCAGACGATAATTGAGATATGCCGAAATATGTACGACATGCTTGACTTGCGCCCACAAATCCGGTTCGTTTTGTTGCACCCAGCGAGTTTTTACCTTGCTGCGAATGGCACGTATGGCACGATCCATGCCTACCAGCTTAAACAACACACGCTGCTTTATCGGCAATGGTTTGGACGTGTCAGCCGTACGTTGGTCGCTCCACAGTATTGCGTTGCGTACCGGTGTGCAACTTTCGTCGAGTAATACCGCCGTATCGCGGAACGTATCTACCGACATGGCAAGCACTTGCGACATTTCTTCGGGGTGCTTTTCGTTAAGCGCACGCGTAATCCGGCACATTACTTCCCAGTACATGTCCGGACGTTGCTCCATGTAGCCGTTTTCCTTGGAAAGGTACGGTTTGTACTTAACCTGTTCTTTGGCAATCAGTGTGCCTTGTTCGTCAAATATTATGCCTCGCATGCTTTGCGTGCCTACGTCAACAACTAATACATATTTCATCGAATTGTCCTCTTGAGTTATATTTTTCTGTTTGGGTGTGTTTGACGGATAAGAAAAGGTCTTTCAATTTTTTTCCGTTCACATGCCTATTCTTTCAAAAACCGATTCAGTCGACGTCGCTCAGTACAAAGCGCACCACACTGCCTTGACAAAGCGGCACGTCGGTCAAATCTACCGTTACACGTTCCATTTCGGGCGGCAACAATTTGGCAAAACGCTTGGTAAACACTATTTTGTCGTCAACAACAACTTCCACTCGTTGTTTTGCAAGCACCTCCGAGGCTCGGAAGTAAAACACCGTTTTGCCACAACGGCCGCTTATATCCAGCATTTGCGGAACGACATACAACAACTTGCCCTGTGCGTTGACGGCAATTTGCTCGGGTTTGGCATCGATTGTCGCCGCAGCCCTACCTGCCGTTTCGCCGCTTTCCGACACGTAGTCCACAAGATCGTTTACGTGCAGGGCATTGCCGCACTGATACACGCGGGGCAGCCTTGTCTGACAATTCTGATCCACGTATGCGCCCTTGGTCTTACCATCAAGCGGAACGCCGATGGCACGGGCAAGTTCGTTTTCGGGAATAAGTCCGACAGCCAAAATCAGCGTGTCGCACTCCACAATTCGTTCGGTGCCTGCAATCGGGCGCATACGTTCGTCCACGCTTGACAACTCCACCGCCGTCAGCCTGTCCGCACCAAACACCCTTGTTACCGTGGTAGACAGTTGCAACGGAATGTCGAAGTCTACAAGACATTGCTGTATGTTGCGCGACAGTCCGCTAGGCGTAGGCTTTGCTTCAAACACGCCCAAAACCTTTGCCCCGTCAAAAGTCAGCCGTCGCGCCATGATAAGTCCGATGTCGCCGCTGCCCAGTATTACACACCTGCGACCCGGCAAAACTCCCGACAAATTGACGAGATTTTGCGCCGCTCCTGCCGTGTAGACGCCCGACGGTCTGTCTCCGTGTATAGACACCGCGTTACGAGTACGTTCTCTGCAACCTGTAGCAAGTATCAATTTGCGACAGTGTGCCTTTTTTACACCGTTACGGCAAACGTATGTAACGACAAAGCCGTCGTCGACCTTTTGTATGTCGGTAACAAAACTAAGAAGGCTGACGTCTACGTCGGTTTGGGCAAGCTGGGTTACAAATCTGTCGGCGTATTCCGGTCCCGTCAGTTTTTCTCCGAAACGGGCAACTCCGAAACCGTCGTGTATACACTGTTTAAGTATTCCGCCAAGACTTGCTTCCCGTTCGACGACAAGCACTTTTGCACCGTTTTTGTGCGCTTCTATAGCCGCGGCAAGCCCTGCGGGACCGCCGCCTATGACCAAAATGTCATACGAAAGTCTGTCATTCATACTTGTTTACCGCCATATAACTGCCGTCGTCCGACTTGTTGACTTCGGCATAGCCTTTGCCCATTTCTTCGGCAATGATTCTGACAATCTGCGGCATGCAAAAGCCGCCTTGACAGCGCCCCATACCTGCACGCACGCGACGTTTTACGCCGTCCACCGTCGCAACGCCTAGCGGATTGTTTATTGCCGCCTTTATTTCGCCCAAAGTTACGCGTTCGCAACGACAAATTACCGTACCGAAATCGGGGTCAGCCTCGACAAGCGCGTCAAGTTCTTTGTCTGACAGTTCACGTGTGCAAACGGGTTTTACACGTTTTGGGTTAAAGTTTGCGTTGAGTCGTACGTCTACGCCCTGTTCGGCAAGACACTCTACCGCAAGTTGTGCCACGTCGGGCGCAAAGGCAGGCGCGGCTGTAAGTCCCGGAGACTGAATACCTGCAACATGCACAAGGTTACGCACCTTGCTACTGCGTTCGATAAGAAAATCCTCTTCGTAGGTACATGCGCGCACCCCTGCAAAGTAGGCAATTATCTGCCGCCTGTCCAGCGCAGGGCAACATGCCTGTTGCTTGTCAAACACCGTTGCGACGTCGGTTGCCGTTGTTGACGTATCTTCTCGAAAAGGAGTTTCCACAGCGTTAGGGCCCAACAAAATATTGCCGTCCACCGTCTTTACAATGCCTCCGCCCTTGGTGTTTTTGTTGGCTTTGAGCGTTTTAAACGTGGGCGCAAGGCTGATGGAATGGGTAGGTAAACCGTCGCCGTCGGGGTCGAGTATCAGGTCAACGCCCTTGCGCGGATGTATAGAAAAATATCTGTCATCGGCAAGCTCGGCAATCTTGTCGGCAAACACGCCTGCCGCATTGACAACACATTTAGCAGATACCGTGCCGCGGTTGGTAACCACATCGGTAATACCGAAAGCGTCACGTACAAAGCCCGTTACTGCAGTATTAAGTGAAATCGTAACGCCGTTTTGAACGGCATTCTCCGCAAGGGCAATGGTCAGTTTGTACGGCGAAACGGCACCCGTTGACGGCACCTTGAGCGCCCCGACTGCATAACCGTCTACAGACGGCTCCAACCCGACAATCCCCTTGCGATTGACAATTGTTACACCTGGTATTTTGTGACGTTTGGCACGCAACAAGTAGCTTGTGGCAAGCGTCTTAATAAACTTGGAGCCAAACACGACGTACTGTCCGTTTCGGGTAAAGTCCACTCCCAGGTCGCGGCACAAATCACCGTACATGGCATTGCCCTTTACTACATAATGTAACTTTTTGCAAGGGTGGGCAAGGTCGATACCTGCGTGCACCATCCCGTCGTTTGCACCGCTGGCACCGTGCGCCACGTCGGAGTGTTTTTCGCAAAGCAACACCCTGATGTCGTAACGGGCAAGTTCTCTTGCGACTGCACAACCCGATACACCGCCGCCGACAATAACTACGTCCCATGACGTACCGTCAAGGCTGTTGTCGGACACGAGCGGCAGACGTTCGGCAGGTTCTACAAAGCCGTCCGACGTCATATCGTTGACGACGTGTTTTCCGCTGCGCTTGTCCACAAACAGTTTACCTACTGCAACCACAGTTTGCCAATCGTTGCAACTGCCGGTCAACACCACGCTTCTGTCGGTTTCTCGCGCGGACACATCCACTCCGTACAGTTTTTTAGCAAGTTTTATCTTTTTAGCGAGATTCATACTCCACCGCAAACGCATATCCCGATATGCATTTTATTTACTCATTAAATTATAAAATAATTTAAAGCAAAAGTCAAGACACAAATATTTCGCGTTTAATAAGAGTTTTTGAAATGACAATGACATGGGAAAAGAGAAATTTTCCCACAAAAATTTCTTTCACCGCATTACCACAGTTGCAAAATTCCGCGCTGTCGTGTACAATATATATGTTATGACTGAAGCCGAAAAAACATCTCAACAATATTACGACAAAATGACAAAAACACCCGTGGCAAAACTCGTCGCGCTGCTAGGTATACCGACAACCGTGTCGATGCTCATCTCGGGCATATACAACATGGCGGACACCTACTTTGTCAGCACATTGGGCAAGTCTGCAACGGGCGCGGTAAGCATACTGTTTACATTGCAGGCAATGATACAAGCCGTCGCCTTTATGCTAGGACACGGCTCCGGCACATACGTTGCCAAGGAACTTGCCAACCGCGACAACGACAAAGCTACAATGTACGTGTCTACGGCATTTTTTATCGGCGGTGCGTTCGGACTTGTATTTGCCGCACTAGGATTGTGTCTGCTTGCACCGTTTATGCGCCTGCTCGGCAGCACCGAGACTATTCTGCCCTACGCAATGGACTACGGCATGTGGGTGTTTATCGGGTGTCCGTTTCTAATTATGTCGCTGGTACTCAACAACAACCTTCGCTACGAGGGCAAGGCAACCTACGCCATGGTCGGGCTTGTGTCGGGCGGCATACTGAACATACTGCTGGACTACGTGTTTGTAATTGTGTGTAGCATGGGTGTATTCGGCGCAGGGTTGGCAACGGCAATATCCCAGGTGGTAAGCTTTGTATTGCTTGTCATCTTTTATCTGCTCAAGGCGCAGTCGACTATCCGTTTTTCTGCAATATCCAAAAGCGGCAAAACATATTTGCAAATACTCAAAAACGGATTTCCGTCCTTTGTACGTCAAGGTTTCAACTGCCTGGGTAGCGGCATACTCAACCACGTTGCAGGCAGGTACGGCGCAATGCTGACCCCCGACATACCCACCGACGGCGCAGATGCGACAATCTCCGCAATAGGCATCGTCAACCGTGTGGCAACGCTTGTACTGACTGTCGGACTCGGTATCGGACAAGGCTTGCAACCCGTAGCGTCATACAACTACCAGTTAAAGGAATACGCACGTGTAAAACGCGCCGTAGTAGCGACCTGTCTAATCAATCTTGGCGTTGTGGTCGTAGTAGGCATACCCGTAGCGATATTTGCGCCGCAGATTGTAGGCGTGTTCGACAACTCTCCGCTAGTGCTACAAACCGGCATACCGGCATTACGCTACGCCATGTGCGGCATGATGTTTATGCCCCTGTCAATGCCGATATGTATGTGCTACCAAAGCATACGCAAGGCACGTGTAGCGACGTTGCTTGCAATGCTACGTAACGGATTGGTGTTTATCCCCGTGCTGTTTATCGTGACGGCGCTATGGCAGGTTGTCGGCGTACAAATTGCTCAACCGCTGTCAGACGCTATAAGCGGACTTATCAGTCTGCCGTTTTTGATACACTTTCTTACCACAACACCCAAAGAATAGAAAAAGAGATATAGGAGAGATTTGCTGTGGAAAACCTTTTCAGTGAAAAGCGTTTTCCCCCGCACCCCTTTTCCAAAAGCTTTACTTAATAAAGAAAACCCGACATATTTTTGAACAATCGGCAACCATAGACAAAAACAAAACCACTCCACTCGCAAATATTGCGGTCTATTTGTCGGCGTCCAAATACCTCATGCCGTAAAAATAGACGGAAAGTATAGATGTAGTGTTTGACAAAGAATATGTATTTGCCGACATAATTTATCCCATATGTGAGCTAAATTGCCACAATCCAACAATCGTAAATCAGCCAAAACAACTTTTTTGTACAAAAAAAACACGATACGTATGCAAAAATTACGTACCGTGTTTATTTTTACTTGCATTGCAAGTCGTTTTACGAAGCTCCGAATTGACCGAAGTCTTGACATTGTTTCACCAAGATTGGAAACGACAAGACGTACCTATCTTTTCTTTGTTGCCACAAAAGCCGCCATTACGGCAAACATCATTGCGCATATGCCGCCTGCGGATACCACTCCGAAACAACCGATCGGCGGATACTCATCCGTCGAATCGTCGGGACTAGGAGTAGGTGTCGGATCGGGTGTAGGTGTCGGGTCTGGGTCAACGGTACTGCCTTGCTCCGACACTACTACCAAGAATTGCGCCTTTGCCGTACCGCACGTAACAGTGATTGTCGCTACGCCTTTGCCAATTGCCTTAATGTTCCCTTGGCTGTCCACAGTTGCAACATTGACGTCGGAGCTGACATAGCTTGCAGTACCGCTGGCAGTTGCTCCTACCTTGAACGTATCGCCAATCTTAACTCGTGCCGACAGTTTGTCCAGTTTGACGCTGTCCGTCGCACCGCTCTCTCCGCTTGTTGCGCCGTAGGTAATGACGATTTCGTCGGTATATGTAACTCCGCTACCAACATAGTTTAATGTAAAGTATTCGTAGTTGCCGTCCACATTCCAAGTTGCCGCACCATTGTTTAGGTTTTTTGTTCCCAAAGAAACGCCTGTTTGTGGATACTTGTTTGCATTTTCGTCATATGGTTGAGTATTCACACGTAATTCCCAATCCTTTTGACCTTTCATAGTTATAGTCTTTATACCGCCTGTTAACGGGGTCTCATTAAAGATATAGTAATACTGTTTATTATTGTTATTCATTTGGAACGATCCGGAATTCGTAGAAGCATAGGCTTTTCCGCTTATTCCATTCGCCGTCCAAGACAACCAATTATAAGCTGCTTTCGTTGGAAGTGAATCAACTGTAATTGTTACAAATTTTGTACCTTCCGTCGACTTTGCGACAGTAAGTCCTTCAATCTTTTTGCTGTCGACATTTTCATAGCGACAGACAACGGCTGTTGTACCCTCGCTTAATGTTTCCAACCCTGTTGTCGCATCCAACCATTTGCACTTACTGTTGTTAATCGTTTCAATACTTCCGTCACTATAAACAGCTTGGACTTCCAACCCCGTAGGATTAAACTTTTCACCATCGATATAAGTTCTTGTCGTCGCCGTTCCGTCTATCGAAATGTAGGAAACATACTTTTCAACGGGAGTCGGAGTATTCCCGTCATGGCTTTTAATTACTTCGGCGACCTTATTTGCCGCTGTATCGTTTGCAAAATAACCGCCTTTGTAACCGTAAATCATTGCAGCATACTCCGGATGATCTATAAACGGATTGCGGTTGCCTTGCATTTTTTGCACTTCGTTGTTGCGACGAATTTCCCTTTCTGTTGGCGGATTTTCAAGGTGCCACTTGATAAGAGTAGATATCTTACCCATTGTGTTGTCACCTGCGTACTCTGCAAATTTCAACGTATTGTTTGTTCCGCCCCAACGCGTCTGAACATACATCAATATACGCGCAACGGCACCTTTGTACTCGTCGGGCGGACAAAAGTATCCGCCGCCTTGATAGCAATTATCAGTACCTTTGACTTTTTCACCTGTTTTGCCGTCAACATCGTCATAACCGTCGTTGCCACGAGCGCTATTTAAAGAATAGTCGCAAGGCATAAGGTGATGCCCGTCGGCACCGGCATTGCTTGTGGTAAAATTGCCATGACTCTTCGGCCAAACATGCTCGCGGTTTACTCCGCTGTTGAAGTTTGACGGCAACTTGCGCGACTCACCTGTGTAAAACAAAATTACATTGTTGCGGTTATCCGGGTCATAGTCGCAATTTTTGTAAATATTCATCAATCCGTCATACGTTGTATAAGGCTTCTTGTGCGTTTCCGTTAAAAGATCCTGCAATTCTATCCTAAACGCCTCTCCGGTAAGGTCGGTGTTAAGGTTGGCATAGTAGCTGTCTACGCTCGAAGTTGTTGCCGCTTGTACCGTGGGCGTAGTTGCAATGCCCACCGCCGCAAGCAATGCGGTTGCTACAAGCAACAAAACAAGCGCAAGACAAAGCGCTAAGTTTCTTTTTTGCAAGTTTGTCATGGTTGGTACCTCGTGTAATAATTTAGTACTTGTCATTTATCTGTCGGTCATGCTCGAATGACGTCTTTTTAGCAGCAATGCCAACGGCAGTACAACTGCCAACAAAACGGCAATCGATCTTGCATCGGCCACACCGAAACAGCCTATCGGCGGATACTCGTCCGTCGGATCGATTGTAGGTTCGTCGGGATTGGGTTTGGGGTCGGGATCAGGTGTGGGATTCGGCGTTTCGCCCGTAGCGGGAATCGTTTGTTTTTCGGTTGCGTTGCAATCGGAGCATGTGCGAGTCTTTGTTCCTTCGGTTGTTGCCGTCGGTTCCACCGTTACAGTCCATTCGCCGTAGTTGTGACCTTTGGCGGCAATGGTTTCCGTCTGCTCGTCGTCGCAATGTTGGCAAGTACGTGTTTTTGTACCTGTTTCCGTACACGTGGCGGCTTTTATCTCTTGCCACTCTCCATAGCTGTGTCCCGAGGCCGCAATCTTGTCCGTTTCCTGATTGTTACAAACCGAACAATCACGTGCCTTAGTGCCGTCCGCAGTGCAAGTTGCCTCCGTTACAGTGTGCCATTCGCCGTAGCTGTGACCTTTGGCAGAAATTGTCTTGTATGTTGTGTAGTCACAATTTTTGCAGGACTGGTAAGCCTCGTATCCGCTTTCGGTACAGGTTGCGGATTTACCTTCGTGTTGTACAAGGTCGTGAGCAGTCTTGGCAATGGTTTCGCGCGCGACGACTTCTCCGCACTCGGTGCACTTCCTTACACGGGTGCCAGTTTCGGCGCAAGTGGCAGGTTTTTCCGTTTGCCAATCGCCTGCAACATGGTCGCACTGTGCCACGTCGTTACCGTAGGTAATTGCTACGCTGTCAATATACACAACGCCGCCATCCGCATAGTACAATGCAAAGAAAGTGTCGTCGCTGTCGATCTGCCAAGTAGCGGTACCGTTGGACGTAGTCAGCGTGCCGCGACTGCCTTCGCTGTAGCTTGTCGCATTGCCGAACTGTTTGGTTGACGTGTACAACGTAAACTTTTTGTTCGATGTCGTCTTTTGGTTGAGAGTGATCGTAATGGTCTTTATGCCGCCGACAAGTGCCGTGTTGTTGACAATTGCTTGTCCGCCCTTGCCGCTGTTCATTTGCAACATTTTGCTTTCCGTCGCATGCACAAACGCACTGCCGCTTATGCCGTCGGTTGTCCAGGTGTGCCAAGCATAACTACCGCTACCGCTTATGCTGTTGCGTGTGACGGTAATTGTCTTTTTGTTGGCAATCACTTTGGCAACGGTAATCGGTGTGTCCACCGTCACGTCAACGCCGCGATAACGACAAATAACCTTTGTTGTGCCTGCCGACAGTGTTTGTTCCAGCGTTACGCCGTCCAGCCACAAGCAATCGGCAACGGGTACATCCTCGACGTCGCCATTGTCGTACTCCGCCAAGACGGTCAGTCCCGACGGATTAAACTTGTCGCCTGCGTTGTATTTTGTAGTGGTCGGTGCGCCGTCAAGCAGCACTTCCACAACAGTGCGCGGTTTTACAACGGTAACTACGCAACTGGCTGCCTTTGTTTTATCCACTTTGCTTGTTGCAGTGACGGTCGTTTGTCCCTCGGCAACAGCCTTTACATTGCCGTTTTGGTCGACGGTAGCCACATTTGTGTTCTTGCTGGACCAAGTCACCGACTTGTTGGCGTTTGTCGGCTGTGCGCTCGCAACAAGGGTGTGAGTGTTGCCCGTTTCCAATGTAAGGGCGTAGGTGTCAAGGTTAATTTTGGTCGGTTCGACATTGCCGATACCGCTGCCGTACGGGTCATTGTTGTCAAGTAAGGCGTTCACCTCGGCGGCCATTTGCGACGCACTGTTGGCGTAGTAACTGCCTGCTTCGCTGTAGATGTATGCGGCGTACTCGGGGTGATCGATAAACGGGTTGCGATTGCCCTGTATTTCGTATACAGCTTGATTTCTATTGATTTCTTCTTGGGTCGGAGCTTCCTCCAAGTGCCATTTCATAAGGGTCTTGAAGTCGCCGATTGTTTTACACTTTCCTGCGCCGTCTACAAACTTAAGCGTATACTTGTTGCCCCAACGTGTTTGTACGTACATCAAAATGCGTGCGGTTGCGCCGCGATAACCGACGCCGGGGTAGAAGAAAGTCTTATCCGTGTAGCAAGGATTGTCGTAATCGGTAGTACCACCCTGCTTTACAACAGACTGTTTAGTTTCGCCGTAACTCATGCTTCCGCGACTGCTGTTAAGGTTTTGGTCGCATGGACGCAAATGGTGAGCGTCGCTACCGCAAAACGATTCCTTATCAAAGGCCGCGCCGCCGTCTTTGGGCCAAACGTGTTCGCGGTTGGCGTTGTATGCGCCGAAGCTCTTTACAACTTTGCCGGTGTAAAACAAAACCATTCCGCTGCCGTTGGGATTTTTGTCGGTTTTGTCAAAAATATTGTTAAGTGCAAGTTCGCTACTGCCATTGTACTTGGTGTATACGGTGTGCGTATTTGTAATCAACTCCGCCAACTTGTCGCGAAAATCGTCGCCACGCAACGTCGTGTCGATACTGTTGTAGTAGTTGCCGCTGTAGTAGGGCGTTGTACTGCTGTCGGCTTGCACGATCTCTCGGTGCGCAACGGGCGCAAACGCTGCAAAGCACCCGACTGCCAACAAAAACACAAGCAACAGACATACGGTTGAACGAACATATCTTTGGTTAGTCATTGATTAGCCTCTAATCTCGAAGAAATTTTGCAATCACATTGTATTATACTACTTTACACTAAATAAGTAAATAGCAGAAAGCAAAAATGCCGTCAAAAAAGTCCCGTTGTTTCAGACAAAGGGACATTTTTGCAACACATATATTAAAATACAACATCACAATTGCATTGGACCTATCACTGCGAATGGCACAACCACAATATTATCAAGCATGACCATGTATTGCAACTCATCAATTAAAGTCACTTCTTCTTTTTGCGCAGTTTGTCGAGTTGCTTGATAAGGTCGGTCAACGTGTTGCGAAGTTGAATTGCCTGTTCGAAGTCCAAGCGGTTTGCAGCCGCTTTCATGCGGTTGGTTACGCTTTCTATCTCGCGTTCCAACTCCTTGGCGGTCATGGTTGCCGCACCCTTTTGGGTTATTTCCAACGTGTTTTCCACTTCGTGTTGTATGGTTGTAGGCGTGATGTTGTGCGCCACATTGTACTCGTGCTGTATGCTCCTGCGACGGTTAGTCTCATCTATGGCGCGTTTCATACTGTCGGTGATAACGTCGGCGTACATGATTACGCGCCCTTCGCTGTTACGTGCCGCACGTCCGATTGTTTGTATCAACGCGGTGTCGCTACGCAAAAAACCTTCCTTGTCGGCGTCGAGAATGGCAACCAACTTTACTTGCGGCATATCCAGGCCTTCACGCAACAAGTTGATACCTACAAGAATGTCAAACTCGCCCTTTTTCAGTCCGTTGACAATCTCAACGCGCTCCAGCGTGTCGATTTCAGAATGCATATACCGCACACGGAAGTCCTGCTTGGCAAGGAAGTCGGTCAAACTCTCCGCCATGCGCTTGGTAAGGGTAGTGACAAGCACTCTGCCGCCGCTTGCTACAACCTTGTTTATCTCGCCCGTAAGATCGTCGATTTGTTCCTTTATCGGGCGCACTTCCACCTCGGGGTCCAATAGACCCGTCGGACGAATAAGCTGCTCCACCACGTTGTCCGCACGTTGCATTTCGTAGGGCGCAGGCGTTGCAGACACGCACACAAGTTGTCCGATACGACTGTCAAATTCGTCAAAGGTCAACGGACGATTGTCGTATGCCGACTTCAAACGAAAGCCGTAACCGACAAGATTGTTTTTGCGCGCGCGATCGCCGTTGTACATTCCGCGGATTTGCGGTATAGTCATGTGGCTTTCGTCAATAAATGTTATAAAGTCCTGCGGAAAGTAGTCCAACAAGGTGTACGGCGGTTGCCCCGGCGCACGTCCGTCAAAGTAGCGGCTGTAATTTTCGATGCCGCTGCAATAGCCGACTTCCTGCATCATTTCCATGTCGTAACTAACCCGTTGGCGCAAACGTTGCCCTTCGACAATCTTTTCGCTGTCAATAAACGCCTGACTTTCCGTTTCCATGTCGTGCTTGATTTGTACAAGCGCATTGTCCATAGTTATGCCTTCCACAACGTAGTGGCTGGCAGGGAACACTATTGTATGCAACAACTTGGCAACGGTGTTACCCGTAACCACGTCGATTTCCGACACTTCTTCCACTTCGTCGCCCCAAAAGGAAACGCGAATGGCATGTTCGCTGTAACTTGCAGGATAGATCTCGATGACATCGCCGCGTACACGGAAAGTGCCGCGCGCAAAGTCCATGTCGTTGCGCTTGTACTG
>CAKQXG010000035.1 GCA_934281515.1 uncultured Clostridia bacterium
TGGGGATGCTCGCCCCAACGAAAGTCTGCTAGATGCGGTGAGCAACCGCACCCTTGGAAGTCCGACCACAACAGGGTCGTCGGCGGTCAGCACAAAGGCAAATATCTTGCCGACTGCGTGACTCCGCTGTTGTGCGTGTGGTCGGATACGTACGTGACCGAGTGGGGACGGCAAACGTAGCCGCCAGATGCCGCCGGCGTTTTTTACATAGGCCTAGTGAAACGGCGTAGATTGGGGCAGATAGTGGCAACAGTTGACGGCAACACGAAGGAGCGTACTAGACGTACGTGACCGAGTGGGGACGGCAAACGTAGCCGCCAGATGCCGCCGGCGTTTTTTACATAAGCTTAGTGAAACGGCGTAGATTGGCGCAGATAGTGGCAACAGTTGACGGCAACACGAAGGAGCGTACTAGACGTACGTGACCGAGTGGGGACGGCAAACGTAGCCGCTAGATGCGCCGATATACGCCGTTTCACCTGCGGCTTTTGATAAGAGCAGCCAACACCCCCGCCGCAAACGCCGTCAAAGCATTGAGTCCGGTGGTTGCAAAACTAAATGTGCCACCGGCGATAAGGCTTGTAGCCAGGTTAAGCAACACGTACAACAGAGCGCCGACAAGTGCCTTGGGGACAAACGCGCAATCCTTGACAGACATCAACGTGCCCACAAACACCGCCACTGCGCCTAGCACCACGGCAAGCACATTGACGAGAGTGTCGGACAGGCACATCAACTTGGCAAGCAACGCTACAAGCAACACGCCCACCGTACCCAACACAAAACACAGCAGTCCGCTTTTTACGCCTTGCAACAAAACACCGTTTTTACTTGTCGTCACAAAAAAACCTCCGAATACTACCGTTTGTATAATAGTATTCGGAGGCGTAAACAAATATGTTACTTTATTTCGTCGGTTTCGTCGTCGGCAGCTTTCTGCGCGGCTACGGCTTCGGGGCTGCCTTCTGCCGGTGCAATGCTGTGGATGGCTTGGCGAAGAAGCTTCATTGTCATTTTGCTTTCTTCAACGCCGGTTTCAATCCAAATGTATTGGTCATCCATTTTGACAACCGTACCGACAATACCGCCGATACTGGTGATAACGCTGCCTACTGCCAACTTTGACATCATTTCTTCCTGCGCTTTCTTTTGCTTACGTTGGGGGATAATCATCATAAGCACCATACCGACAATCAGCACGCCGAAAACAACTATCATAACCCAATTGTTGGCGCCCGTCGAAGTATCCGTACCTTCAAAGAAAAAGTTAAGTAAACTAAGCATAGTAAATACACTCCTTAATATTTGCATAGCGACGCGCAGACAGCCGCACCGCCACACCTTGCAACCATTGTACACTATTTTTGACAGAAATGCAAGTATCTAACACACTTTATCACTTTTTTGTGAAGCGCGACATATAGTGTAGTGACAAAAAAAGGAGGAAACCATGCCTATCAACAATACCGACGGTTGCAGCGAAAAAATCTGCATTCAGGCAAAGAAAGTATTTGACGCCTGCATGAAACAAACCACGTTGCAACAAATCACCGTCAGCGTGACCGACCCCACGCCTGCAAACCCCACTACGCCGTTGCGCTTTGTCAGTTGCCGCAGCAACACCACCACCGGCATTGTGGAAAACCTTGTAGTCGACCGCCTGACCGAACGTCCCAAGTACGGCAGAGTGCAAGCCGACATTGTGGTACCCGTAGTTGTGACCTACATAGACGCCGACAACGTGGAAGGCACGGGCAACGGCACAGTAACCATACCTGTGGACGTTGTGATGTATCTGCCCGAGCCGTCGATAATTCCCTACCGCATCGAAGCCGCCGTGTCGGCAGTCAGCCCCGAGGGATTGTTCAGCCAGACGCAAACCATTGACGGCGTGACGTACTACATCTTTACCATCAATTGTTGCGTAACCACAATATTGAAGGTGACAATGGACGTGGAACTGATTGTGCCGAGCTACGGCTACGCGGTGATACCGCCTTGCCAGGAGTACACCGAAGAAGTGTGCAGCGGATACTTTGAGTTGCCCTTGTATCCCGGCGGAAGAACGGGCGGCACAAACTGACGTAAGCGCCGTGCAAGACTTTGCCTAACAACGTGAAATTTACGCGTTGATTGCGCAAGTTTGTGTAACATCGTACAACATTGCAAAACAAACAGGACTGCCGTACGTTTTGTGCGGCAGTCCTGTTTTGCATCGATAAAAAATGTTGATTTTGACTGTTTCTACTCCACTTCAAAGTGGTAAAAACGATCGACAAGGTGTCCGAAGTAGAATGTAATTACTTCCCTTACGTATCTCTCCTGCAACTCCGCAGGCTGACCTGCTTCAAGCACCTTAAACAGGCTGGTCAAAAAGCCTTCGGCAACGGCGTCGTAGAAGTCCGGACCCGTAATCTTTTTGTCGATTTCCGGGAAGGCTTCCTGTATCATTTCCTTGATTTTGTCCGATAGCACCGTGACAATGTAGTTGATAAAACTGTCGTGATGCACCGTGTTGCCCTTGCGGATAATGATCAACTCGTCGCTGTACTTGACAAGGAAAGCAACCAATATCTCGGAAACTTCCTTCATTGACTTGCCTTCAAACACAAAGTCCTCTTCCACAGCCGTCCTGACGCTGTCCATAAAGGGATTGATGATGGCAAAATACAACGCTTCCTTGTTGGCAAAATACCTGTATATATTGCCGAGACTTATTTCGGCATTGTTGGCTATGTTGCGTATCGAAGCGTCGGAAAACCCGTGTTCCTTAAACTCCTCTACCGCGGCGGCAAGTATGCGTTCGCGAATTTCCTTTTTTAAATATTGCATTACAAACAATCTCCTTGCTATGGAAATTTATTGTAACACACCGTAACATATTTGGCAACTATTCCGTTAATAATTTTTGCAATTTTTCATTATTGAGCGACAAAACGACAGTTACACATCAACCGCACAAGGCGAAGTCCGACCGTTGCTTACTATCGTTTGTCGACATCGGATTGCAACGCTCCGACACAATTCAGTGCGGTTAATACGCACACTCCAACAGCATTTTGTCGGCAAGCAAAGCAATAAACTCGCCGTTGGTCGGCTTTTCGGAAGAATTGTACACCTTGATACCGAACACATTGTTGATGTTTTCGATTTTGCCGCGGTTCCAGGCGACTTCGATGGCGTGACGAATGGCGCGCTCCACCTTACTTGGCGTAGTGTCGAAGCGCGAAGCAATGGACGGATACAGCGACTTGGTGATAGAATTGATGATGGGCGGATCGGCAACGGCAAGCTTGATACCTTCGCGCAAAAATTGATAGCCGCGTATGTGCGCAGGGATGCCGACGCTGACGAAAATGTTGCTGATACGTTCGTCGAGAGTTTTCTCCGAGACGGTACGCTCGTGAAGAGTTTTGGCACCTACGCTTTCGCCTGCTCCTGCCATGCGCAGACGTTGTTCGAGTAGCGGCATTTCAAGCGGCTTGACAAGATAGTACTTGGCACCGAGATCAAGCGCACGTATAACAAACACTTCGCTTTTAAGTTCCGAAGCCACTACAAAACGAACGTTTTTGTACTGTTCCAGCAGGGCAAAACCGTCCTCGCCCGACATCATAAGTTCCGTCACGACAACATCGCACGGAATGTTGTCAAGGCACTTGCGTGCGCCTGCACCCTCGACGTCAAACACTACTTTAAACTCCGCACTTTCCTCCAACTTCTTGCGCAAACCGGGTTGTGAAATAAGCCCTACCGTGATCATAAACAAGTCCTCCCCTTTTGGCGGAACAGATGTTTTTGCAACGGTACGCTACCGTCGACAAAATACTTTATCGTCCGCCCTGATGTGCCACAATTGTAACACACCATGGTATGTCGATTTACATAAGCTTTTGTAAAAACAGGGGTAATTTTGTCGAAAAACCGACGGACAAGTTCGATTTTTGAAGTTTGACCCGACAAGCCATGCAACATGAACAAAGTATGTGCGGACAGCGGGTAGTAAATAGTTTATTTTGTCAATTTTGTACTAAACAATGTTCTTCTGTAACCCGACATTAACAAGCAAACTCGCCTATAATATGTAATTTGTTTTTCTCCACACATCTGCCAAGAACCGAGTGTTTACCGCCTTTCTCGTCGCAAGGAACGACATTTTAATCGGTATCATTAGGTAGATTGCCGTGGCACCTGACGCACGACCGAAAAAGTTTGTTTCTTTACTTCGTTTATTTAAAAAATTGTCAACAGCAGTATCACAAATAAAATGTAAATGTTCCCGACAGTGTCTTGTAACGACATATCTTAACATCAACAAACCGTCTTTTGCCATTCGCTTAACCCACATGCTTATCTACTCCAAAGCTTTGGGAAAAGGGGTGTGGAGAGAAACGCTTTTCGTCGAAAAGGTTTCTCCCCACATAACTCTCATATAGTATTATCTAAAAAACTACATTTCTGTTTTTTCTGCCAACAGACACATGCACCGCGCGGCGCAAAGGGCAGTTTCGTGACAATTGACCGTCGAGGCACAGGGTAACTTCAACGCCTTGCACACTTCGGCAATATCGGCACAGTTAGGCTTTTTGTCAAGGTGACTGCGGTCGTACAGCATGCTGAGCCATTGCATCTGACTGTCGACGTCGTTGTCGAAGTTGAACCCGACAGGTGCGGCATAGTAGTTGAGCAACTGCTTGATCTGCGACAGTTGCGGCATGCCGACGAGAGTAGTGCCTTCGACAAATTTGTACAAGTCGGGCACCACTTCGGTAATCGTCGGGCAATAGACCAATTTTTCGACTGTTGCGTCGCAAGCGGCAAGCAACTTGGGGTCGACGGATATTTCGGGGTTGATTAGCGTAGAAAACCGCTCAGTCACACGTCCGTCTACAATTTTGACAGCGCACAGTGCGTACAACTTGTCCTTGGTCATCTCGTAGCCAGTGGCGTTGACATGCAACACGACAAGAGTTTTGCCCGAAAGAGGCGTGGCTGTTACTATCTGTTCTGTAAATGACATCTGGCGGTACTCGTGGTACTGCTCGGGGCGCACAAGGCTGTACTCGGCAGGCGTTTGGCGCACGAATGTCGGTTGCAGACTGATTGGCAGAATGTCGCAAGTACACAGGTCGAAGCCAAGCATTTCCAATTCTTCGGAAAAATCGTTGTATTTGATGCGTCCGCGCACTATCACCGATTGCGTGTCGAACAACGTCATCATCTTTTTCAGTTTTTTGTCGTTGGAAGCACGTTTACGCTCGGCAATGCGAGTCAGTTGCTCCTCCGTCTTGTCGGCGTGCGTTTGACGTAGCGTTTCGATATCGGCAATGTCAAGACGCGCATACATCACAACGGTGATTTTGCCGCCGCTGTCGTCGGATAGGACAAATTTCATTATCCACAGGTTTGGATTATTTTTGGACGATTGCAACTTTTTGTCGGAGATTTTGCCGCAAATTACGCAACTGTCCATCGCCTTGCGAATGTCGGATATGTACATCGGAGCGCAGTCGATAAGTTTGCCAATAGTTTTGACTACGTTTTCCACACGAAACACACGTGCAGGGCGCATCAACTCGCGGTTGACTGCCAGCGTGACCAACTTCTCCTGCATGGCAAAGTCTACGGACTCTTCTTCGGTGTCGTCCACGGCAATGTCAAATGTCACTTCGTAGCAGGTGTAGTCTTGCACGATTTCGTCCAGCGCAGCCAAAAAATCTGACGTTTCCATTGCTTGCTTGGACACCTGACTGACATTAAATACAACGTCCGCTTTGCGCTCGCCTATGCGAACGACGGTTTTTTCTTTGTTGACGGCATAGATCGGAAAACGCTTTTTTAGAGTGTCATTGAGAAAGCGACGGAAAGTAAGCTCGGTAAAAACGTCATCGGCAAAGCTTACTATGCCGTAGTACCCCTTGGGTACGCACTGCTTGACGGTAAGTACAATCTGTTGCTTAACGTCCTCGGCAAGGTCGTTGACATGCGGAAAAGACACCATCACAAATACCTTGCGCTGTTGTCTGTCCACTCGTATACTGCGCGCCCGAAGCTCCTGCATTTCGGGACAACGCTCATGTAGTTTGTCAACGATTTGTTGCGACAATTTCGTCCACTTCCTTTGTAAATTCCGCTACGGCAACGTCTGCCGATACACGCTTGTACACCTTGCCTTGCTTAAAAAACACAAATCCGCCCTTTGCGCCTGCCATGCCTATGTCGGCGTCGGAGCACTCTCCAGGACCGTTTACTTCGCACCCCATGACGGCAACCTTGATGTCGCTATCGAGAGCCGCTACATGAGCGTACACCTGTTCGGCAACGCCTTGCAAGTCTACCGTGCAACGTCCGCATTTAGGGCAACTGACAAACGTTACACCGCGACGAAGTCCCAACGACACAAGTAAATCCCGTGCGGCATACACTTCTTCGACGGGGTCGGCAGTAAGGGACACACGGATTGTGTCGCCTATACCCTGCAACAACAATGCGCCTATGCCTGCGGCGTTTTTGACAAGTCCCTGACGAGCAAGTCCTGCTTCGGTAACGCCGAGATGCAACGGATAGCCCAGCGGCGCAAGCAACTTGTTTGCCGCCACCGTTTCGCGCACGTTACTGCTTTTGACAGACAAAACAATGTCGTTGAAAGCCAACTTATCAAACATGTCGACATAGCTTTTTACGCTGTCGGCAAGAGCAAGTACTTTGGCGTTTTGCAGCAAATCGAACGTTGGATCCAGTTGCGGTATTTCGTCGGGAAAAGCCGTCGCTTTGTCGCAAAAAAACGCATACGTATGCTTGTTTATCGAACCGCCGTTTACGCCGATACGGATAGGAATACCGTTTGCACGACACGCGGCAACCACTTCGGGCAGGTGATTTTCGCCTATGTTTCCCGGGTTGATACGGATTTTGTCGGCACCGCTGTCTGCGACGGCAACGGCAAGGCGGTAGTCGAAGTGTATGTCGGCAACCAGCGGCATGTCGGTGTGACGGCGCACTTCGGAAAAGGCGGCAACGGCGTGTTTGTCGGGTACGGCAATACGCACGATGTCACACCCTGCGGAGCGCAACCGCTGTATTTGATTTAGCGTTGCGGCAACGTCGGTTACAGGCAGGTTAGTCATGGATTGCACGGACACACTACCGTCGCCGATTGTAACGTTGCGCACTGAAATAACTTTTTTCATAATTACAATTTGAGTAGGTCTACAAGTATCATCAGTACAATCAGCACCACCAGACCAATACCGTTTATCGCCGCTTCGATCTTGCGGTCGATTGGTTTGCCGCGTATCCACTCGATGATGACAAACACCATACGACATCCGTCAAGCGCAGGAACAGGCAGCAAATTGAACACGGCAAGGTTGACGGAAATGAGTACGATAAGCAGTAGTACCGACGCAAAGCCGTAACTTACTACGGTGCTGACCGTAGATATTGTCGTGATCGGTCCGCCGATGTCGTTTATCCCTGTTGCGCCCGTAAACAAACCGCCGAGCGAACGCAAGATGACAAGACCAGTTTCGCCGCAGTACGGCACAATACGCAGGGCGGCTTCGCCGAAAGCGAACTTGTGACGAGTGTACATCGGACTGATACCAAGACCGCTGTATGTGGTTTCTTCCGTAGCTAGTTCGGCAAGTTGCGCCTTAGTCAACTCCTTGTCAAACTCCTGTCCGTAGGCATAAAAGGTTACAATCGCCGTATCGGCAGTCAATTCGTCGACAATTTGCTTAAATTGCCCCACTTGGCTCAACGCCTTGCCGTCCACACGGTAAATCATCGTGCCGCTTGACAAAAACACAGTTTCGTCATTGTACTTGCCAAGCACTATACTCGGATATTCCTTGTTGACGTAGGTGTTCGTAAAGGTTCCCTTTGCCACCTTGATTGTTTTGGTTGTCGTGTAGCCGCTTTCCTTGGTAAGGACGGTCACTTCGAGTTGGTCGTCGGTAAGATACCTGCCGATGTTGTCAATGAGGTACACGCGCTTGCCGTTGACCTTGTAAATAATGTCTTCATTGCCCAGCGAGCGTACTTCTGTCGAGGCATAGTCGAAAGATTTGCCCACCATGGCAACCGTCTCGCCGTAACTTGCAAACAGTATGGCACACACGACAAGTGCCGACAAAAAGTTGAAAAATGCACCCGAGAACAATACGATAAGACGTTTCCACGGAGCTTGCTTGTTGAACGCGCCGGGAGATTCCTTTTCTTCGTCCTCGCCCTCGAACGCGCAAAAACCGCCTAAGGGAAAGGCACGAATACTGAACACCTGCCCGTCCTTCTTTGTACGAGCAAAGATTTTCGGTCCCATACCGATAGCGAATTCGTTGATTTTGAACCCGAGCAGTTTGCCTGCCGAGTAATGTCCGAATTCGTGGACTGTAATCATAAACATCAGTATCACAAACGCCAACAAGACGTTGACGAGGCCGCCGAGTGCCGAAGATACACTGCAAAGTAATGCCATTTACACTCCTATCACTGCATTTTGTGCGAAAATGCGTGCAATTCTGTCACATTTTTTTATATTGTCGACCGACAACTCCATTGTAGCGCACATGTCGGCAAAGTTGTCAACCGTACGCATAATTACATCGTAAATGTCGCAAAAACCTAGTTTACCCGACAAAAACGAGTCTACGCATACATCGTTGGCGGCGTTCATCACCGTGCGGCAAAGCATCGGGTATTCGGTAATTTCGTACCCCAACTTTGCGCAAGGAAACTTGACAAAGTCACACGGTTGAAATGTCAGCGAAACAAGTTTGTCGAAGTTGAGTTTTGCGCCGACCGCAGGTTGATTGTAACCTAGCAACGCTTGCAAAATCGGCAACTCCATGTTGGGTGTGGCTAGTTGCGCCATTACGCTACCGTCACAAAAACCGACCATGCTGTGCACCACGCTTTGACGGTGTACGACGATTTGCACGTTGTCGACAGGTACGCCAAACAAGGCGGAAGCCTCTAACACTTCCAATGACTTGTTCATCATTGTAGCGCTGTCCACGGTGATTTTGTCGCCCATATGCCAATTGGGGTGGTTGAGTGCTTGCCCGGGGGTGACGTCGGCAAGCTCGTCGACGGGCATGTCGTAAAACGGTCCGCCGCTTGCCGTAAGAAAAATCTTGTCCACCGCCCTGACATCGTTGTCTGCAAGACACTGTCGTATTGCCGCATGCTCGCTGTCGACTGGATACAGGTGCGCCTTTGTTTTGACAGAAGTGACCAACTCTCCGCCGCACACCAACGTTTCTTTGTTGGCAAGCGCAACGTCTTTGTTGTGGGACAGGCAGTACAGGACGGCTTCGAGCGCAACGATACCGCGAGTGGCAACGACTACTATGTCGGCGTAT
This sequence comes from uncultured Clostridia bacterium, assembly GCA_934281515.1. Lineage (GTDB taxonomy): Bacteria > Bacillota > Clostridia > Christensenellales > CAG-314 > Fimimonas. Next base: position 9,366 of record CAKQXG010000035.1, read on the forward strand.
TTGCATGCCTCAACCAGACACCCCTCGCCGCTTTGCGAAATAAGCGCGGTATACTTGGGGCGAAACTCCCGAGCCTGCTGTGCAAGCTTGTCGGCATTGGCGTATGCAACCAACGCCACCGCTTGCAACCTGTCGGAGTTTTTGCGTATTACGTTTAACGTTTGAGTACCGATACTGCCGGTACTGCCGAGAACAGCAACTTTTTTCATAATTATATGTTAGTTTATCCTATGTGCCTTAATGCAAAATGAAAGCCGAAATCGGTCAAATTTTGCGGTATTTCAATACAAAAACAGGCATTTTGATATACTATGTGTGTGATAGTATTCTACAAAACGCCGATTTTTGCAATAATTTCAAATTCTTTAAGTAATCTTACGCTTACAATATAAACATAAACGTAAAAGCGACAAACACGCTGTTAAGCATTATGCCGTCGAAACGGTCCATTATGCCGCCGTGAGAACCCAGCACATGGCTGTAATCCTTGATGCCGCAGTAGCGTTTGACATGGCTTGCAAGCAGATCGCCTATTTGCGTAAACACCGATCCGCACAATCCTATCGCCACATAAATGAGTATGACCGTCCAGGTGTGCAATCCCAGTCCTTCAAACGTCAATCCGTATTGCGGCGGGAAAACCTTGACCCAATCAAACAGAACAAACACAAGGAAAGATCCGAACGCGCCGCCGACAATGCCGCCGATTGCACCTTCTTTTGTTTTATTCGGAGAGATGTCGGGACAAAGCTTGTGTTTGCCGAACAGGCTGCCGACAAAGTAAGCAAATACGTCGGTGAAGCTTGACACGGCAAATACAAATGCCAGACCGATCGCGTTCAGCGGTAGCAACTGCGCCGAACGGCGTTCGGAAATGTACGACCAGATGTCACGCTCGACGAATTCCGCCATGCCCGGGTACACGTGCGTTGCGGCGCAACGGTTGATGTACAGCAGACTTGCCAAAAACAATCCGGGGTACACCAACATGTATGCCACATAAATCAGGCTTTCGGGGGTGTTCTTGACCAGACTTGTAATAGCCGCGCCGAAAAACACCAACATCGTAATAAAGATAATACCGATGTAGCCGAAAAAGCTGTAACTGATTCCCAAGCCGAATCCATACGCCCACAGCAACCACGAGTAATCGTCGGGAATACGTTCCTTGCCTAACGCGCGGCGCATTTCCACCACTGCAAGCAAGATAATAACCGATATTATCACCGAATTGAACGAGCGTCCGCTGAGAAACACGAACGGCGTGTCGGCAAACACCTTTGCAGGCAAATATATGTCCGCCAAAATCATTGCCAACATCAGGGCGAATATGCCTGCGCCGACAACGGTACGATTGACAAGACTTTTTTTATTAAGCATTTTACAGCCCTCCGAAATTGCGGGTGCGGTTGCGATAGTCGGCAACAATCTTGTCAAACTCCTCGTCGGAAAAGTCCGGCCACAACGTGTCGGAGAAATACAACTCGGAATACGCACCCTGATACAGCAAAAAGTTGGACAACCGCTGTTGACCGCCTGTGCGCACCACCAAATCGGGGTCGGGCACAAAGGCATTGTACAGGTTGCCGCGCAGATTGTCGGCAGTGACCGATTCGCCACGAGCGACAATAGCGTTTACGGCGTCGACAATTTCGTTACGTCCGCCGTAGTCAATAAGCAAATTGACGCAAATCTTGTCAAATTTCGCCGTTTTGCCTTCTATCTCGACAATTTTTGCAAGCAGTTTTGCAGGCAGTCTATCGCGCCGTCCCGACACGACTACACGCGCCTTGTCGGCACAAAACTTACCGAATCGGTCAATGTATCTATACGCAAGGTCAAACAGGTTGTCAACTTCGCCCTTGTCGCGTTTCCAATTTTCGGTAGAAAACACGTACAACGAAATGTACTTTATCCCCAGCACAACGGCGTGGTCGATTGTGCGCTCCGCCGCTTCCAACCCCTTGCGATGACCTTCGGCACGCGGAAGCAGGCGTTTGCGCGCCCAACGTCCGTTGCCGTCCATGATAAAGGCAATGTGGTTCAATTCGTTGTTCATTGCACGGTAAACAAGTAACGGCACACAACAAGCTCGGTGGTTTGTCCGCGCTGTCGCACTGCCGTTACAAGCTCCTTGTCAAAATTGTTTTGTTTGCGGTCAAAGTTTGCCACCACCGCAACGTCGTTTACGCCGTGCGCGGCAAGCAAAGCCGTAGCTTCGCCCACCGTCAGCCCGACGCAGTCATTTAAACAAAAATCCATTTTGTTACACCGACATTACTTCGGTTTCCTTTTCTTTGCTAAGCTTGTCAACCTGTTCGATAAGTTTGGCAAGCATCTTGTCAACTTCCTTTTCGTAGTCGGCAATCAGGTCTTCGGACACAGTCTTTGCAGCCTTTTCCTTCTTCAGTGCTTCCATAGCGTCGCGACGAGCGTTGCGCAGTACCACTTTGGTGTCCTCGGCAAGTTTTTTGACCTGCTTGACCAAATCTTTACGGCGTTCCTCGGTCAGTACGGGGAAGGTAAGACGAATGCAAGTTCCGTCGTTTTGCGGAGTCACGCCGATGTTGGCAGCAAGAATAGCCTTTTCCACATCTTTCAATGCCGATTTGTCCCACAGCGAGATGACGATTTGTCTCGGCTCGGGAATGCTGATGTTGCCCATCTGGTTGATAGGGGTCATTGCGCCGTAGTAGTCAACCTTGATACCTTCGACAAGCTTCGGGTTGGCACGACCTGCACGCATGACAGCAAATTCGCCGCGCATGTATTCGATTGCTTTGTCGCAGTTCATTTCAAAGTTCATAAACAGTTCTTCGATTTGGGGAGTAGCGTAGTTCATAACAGTCTCCTTGTTTTTTATTTTGTATATATTGTGGGGAAAACCTTTTTTACAAAAAGCGTTTTCCGCAAACCCCTTTCCAAAAATCCGAAGTAAACGGGGTTGATAAAGTACTTATTATATTGTACAATATTTACACGTATTTTTCAATAGGTAAATAAAATTTATTTTATCAAAGTTAAACAACGTAACCACATTGTGCACTAGCGCACTGTGGTTCCTAATTTTTCTCCGTTCAGCACACGCAACAATCCGTTTGGTTCGTCCTTGCCGTATGCAACAATCTCTATACCGAAGTCTCTTGCCAGGGCTATTGCAGTGGCGTCCATTGCCTTCAAATTGTCGGCAAGCACCTTGTCGTATGTCAAAGTGTCGTACTTCCTTGCATTGGGGTTGGCGTTGGGGTCACTGTCGTAGATTCCGTCCACCGCTTTGGCGCAAAACACCGCTTGGGCGTGAGTCTCGCATGCACGCAGCACGACCGCCGTATCCGTCGAAAAGTACGGTGCACCCGTACCACCCGCAAATACCACCGTGTAGCCGTCGTCAAACATTTCGTTGACCTCTGCAATGGTTGCCGAACGTGCAATCTTGTCGATGTTTACCGCGCTTACAACACGTGCCTTTACGCCTGCCGTACGCAACGCGTCACACAGAGCAAGTCCGTTCATTACCGTTGCCAGCATACCTATGTTGTCGGCAATGCCGCGGTCCATATTTTCCGAAGTACGACCGCGCCAAAAGTTTCCGCCGCCGCACACCACGCCTACCTGCACGCCTGCCTTTACTACGTCGGCAATTTCCTTGGCAACGTTGGCAACGCCGTCGGCACTTACGCCGAAACCGCCTGCGGACAGTGCTTCGCCGCTGATTTTTACCAAAATACGATTGTAAACAGCCACAACAACCTCCAAAGTCGTTCTAAAAAAGGGACAAACACACTATTCATGCATTTGTCCCCGTACATCGATTAAATTACTTGTTTACTGCGTTGAGTTGTGCGGCAATTTCTTCTGCGAAATTGTCAACGCGCTTTTCGATGCCTTCGCCCATTTCGTAACGAACAAATCTGCTGACCGTGATGGGTGCGCCGACTTGCTTGGACACTTCGGCAATAACTTGCTTAATGCTCATGCTGCCGTCGCGGACATATTCTTGTTCGAGCAAGCAAACTTCTTTGTAGAACTTGTGAATGCGGCCTTCCACCATCTTGGCGATAACTGCGTCGGGTTTACCTTCGTTTTTGGCTTGTGCGGTAAGAATTTCGCGTTCGCTGTCAAGTTGGCTTGCGTCTACGTCGGCAATGTTGACAACGGTAGGTTTGCTGGCTGCGATTTGCATGCAAAGGTTAAAAGCAAGTTCCTGCAACGCTTCGGGTGCGGCGGTACTCTTGACTTCGGTCAAAACGCCGATTTTGCCGCCCATGTGGATGTAGCTGGCAATGATACCGCTCTCGTTAAGTACGTATTTGGTAAATCTGCGCAGAGAAATCTTTTCGCCGATGGCTGCGGTAGCTTCGGCAATAAGCACTGCAACGGTCTTGCCGTTGTCTGCGTAGTAAGGCTCTTCAATCACTGCTTCTACGGTTGCTGCATTGCTTTGCGCAATGTGGTGAGCAATGTTGTCGATAAGCGCGATAAATTGATCGCTTCTTGCAACGAAGTCGGTTTCGCAGTTTACTTCTACGCAAACGCCGACCTTTTTGTCGTCGGAAACATAGCACTTGACAAGACCTTCGGCTGCCACGCGGCTTTGCTTCTTGGCTGCGCTTGCCATACCTTTCTCGCGAAGGTACTTTACGGCTTCGTCAAAGTTGCCGTCGGTAGCTACGAGAGCCTTTTTGCAGTCCATCATGCCTACGCCGGTTTGCTCGCGCAGTTTCATTACATCTGCACTTGTGAAATTAGCCATTGTTTGCCTCCTCGGTTGCCGCGTCGGCGGCTTCTTCTTTGTTGTCGTCGGTGGGAGCGGTCATAACAACGCCTTCCTTGGCTTCGATGACTGCGCCGCTGATGATGCTTGCGATAACTTTGATTGCGCCGATAGCGTCGTCGTTGGCAGGGATGACAACGTCAACCTGATCGGGATCGCAGTTGGTGTCGACGATTGCAACGATGGGGATGTTGAGCGCGTGTGCTTCCGCAACGGCAATAGCTTCCTTTTTGGGGTCTACGATAAAGATACATCCGGGCATACCCTTCATATCCTTGATACCGCCAAGGTTAGCTTCGAGCTTGTTACGTTCTTCCAGCATCTTTGCGACTTCCTTCTTGGGGAAGTTTTCAAGTTCGCCGGTCTTTTCCATAAGGTTGATTTGGTTGAGGCGTTCGATACGAGACTTGATTGTCTTGTAGTTGGTCAATGTGCCGCCCAACCAACGATTGTTGACATAGTACATTCCGCAACGCTCGGCTTCGGTCTTGATAGCCTCTTGCGCTTGCTTCTTGGTGCCTACAAACAGGACGGGTTTGCCTTGCGCTGCGATGTCGCGAACAAACGTGTAAGCAACTTCTGCTTGCGCAACTGTCTTTTGCAGGTCGATGATGTGTATATCGTTACGTTCTGCGTAGATATACTTCTTCATTTTGGGGTTCCATCTTCTTGTTTGGTGACCGAAATGTACACCGGCTTCAAGAAGTTGTTTCATAGATACAACTGCCATTTTAGTGTTCTCCTTTATTGTTATGTTTTTAACCTCTTTGCGCCGTCAACTCTGCCCACCATCGAGGTGGCATACCTCGACACACGGGGCAAATCTTGCGCAAATGCGAATTAAACCTTGTAGATTATATCACAAGCCGAAATCTTTTGCAAGGATTTTTATGAACTATACCGAAAAATGTTTGCAATTTTGCAAAAGAATTGTCGGGAAAAACCTTTTCGTTAAAAAGCATTTCCCCGCACCACTTTCCCAAAGCTTTAAACAGAAATGAGCCTTTCGGGCATCAGATAACATCCGACAAACCCAGCATATAATCCGCGCTGACGTCGAGATACTTGCACAAGGCATACAAAGTGTCAAGCGACGGCACACTTTTGCCGTGCTTGTAGTCGGAGATAACCTGTTTGGTTACCCCTACTGCGTTGGCTATTTGCGTTTGTGTTTTGTCCGTTACGGACAGAATCTCGTTGAATCTTTGACAAAATTTCATAAGGGCACCATAACGTCAACAATTATATGAAAAGTTGTCAGTTATTAGTTGACAGTAAGTTATCAACTGACTTATAATAAATAAAACAGGAGTTTTGCAACCCGATTTTTACAAAAATCGTTCAAAATCGCCCTGTTGCAATACATTTGCCACTTTTGCAAAAGCGTCGTACAAATGTAGTATTGGCAGACAGCCTCAATAGATATTCCTGTTTTTTTCAAATATTTTTGGTTTTGGATTATTTGGTTTTACACACAAGGGGAAAGACAATTTTTTATTTACACTATGTTTCAGATTTTTGGCTTTTGTCTTTCCCCAAAAGTTTTTTCGTTTTGTAGT
>CAKQXG010000036.1 GCA_934281515.1 uncultured Clostridia bacterium
ATGTAGCATATTGCAAAGAGTTGCTTAAACGTGCTATTATACAATTTATACGAAACGTAATGTTTTGCTGTGTGGAGATTACGGAGTTTAAACAGTTCTCTGCAGGAAATCCTTTGACGTAAAACTTGTATACGTATGCAAATTTTGCCGACAAACAGACATTACTAAGGCGGTAACAATGGACAATCAATTTTTTACAAGTACGCTTACCGACAAGGAGCGCGACACCGAAAATATCCTTCGCCCGAAAACATTTGACGACTATGTCGGTCAGGACAAAGTGAAGGAAAATATGCGCATATACATACGCGCGGCATTGGCTCGTGGCGAAAGTCTCGATCACGTGCTGTTGTATGGTCCTCCGGGACTAGGCAAAACAACTCTTGCGCATATAATTGCCAACGAAATGGGTGTGCCTATCACTATCACCAGCGGTTCGGCAATTCCGAGCAAGTTTGACTTATCTGCAATTTTGTCCAAGCTGAAGCCCAACGAAGTGTTGTTTATCGACGAAATTCATCGTCTCAACACAAGTCTTGAAGAGATTTTGTATCCTGCCATGGAGGACTACCGCCTTGACTTTGTCGTAGGCAAGGGGCCGTCGGCAACCAGCGTCAACATCAAGTTGGAACGGTTTACGTTGATCGGCGCAACCACCAAGGCAGGTAATCTTGCCGCACCTCTGCGTGACAGATTCGGTGTGCAAATGCGCCTTAACCTGTACACGCCCGAACAACTGCAAACGATTGTCGCAAAGTCGGCGCGTAAGCTTGGCTCGGCGATTGACGACGTTGCGTGCTACGAGATTGCTCGTCGTAGCCGTGGTACGCCGCGTATTGCCAACAGACTGCTCAAACGTGTCCGTGACTTTGCCGATGTGCTTGCCGACGGTAACATTACCGCAGATGTGGTTGCTCATGCAATGAAAGTGATGGAAGTTGACGAACTGGGACTTGACTCGGTGGACAAAAACATACTTACAACAATTATCGACAAATTTAGTGGCGGTCCCGTCGGATTGGATACATTGGCTTCTGCTACGGGCGAAGATAGTACGACAATCGAGGACGTTTACGAACCGTATTTGTTGCAGCTGGGGTTTGTTGCTCGTACGCCGCGCGGTCGTGTGGCAATGCCAAACGCGTACAAACACTTGGGGCGCAAGCTTAGTAAAGAACGTATGGAAATGTTGGCGATCTACGACGAGAGTTTTGCCGAACGGGACGGCGAAGAATAAACATGAAAACATCGGATTTTTACTACGATTTGCCGCAGGAATTGATTGCTCAAACGCCTGTAGAACCGCGTGACAGCAGTCGACTGTTGGTGTACAATCGTCAAGAGAAAAGCATAACGCACAAAAAATTTTACGACATCGTCGATTACTTGCATGCAGGCGACGTGCTTGTCGTCAACAATACGAAGGTGTTGCCTGCACGGATTTACGGCACCAAGATTCCCACCGGCGGACATGTGGAGTTTTTGCTGCTTAAGCGCATTGACCTGACGCATTGGGAAGTGATTCTGAAACCGGGTCGCATTGCCAAACCAAGTGCGGAATTTCGTTTTTCCGACGACCTTACGGCAACGGTAGAAAGCATCGGCGACGACGGGAGCAGAATTGTTGAATTTCATTTCGACGGAGTGTTCGAGGATATTTTGTCGCGCGTCGGTGAAATGCCGTTGCCGCCGTACATAAGGGAAAAACTGTCTGACAAAACGCGTTACAACACTGTGTACAGCAAGATAGACGGCAGTGCCGCCGCGCCTACGGCAGGGCTGCATTTTACAACCGAACTTATCGATAAGCTGAAAAAAAAGGGCGTTAAGTTTGTGGAAGTGTTGTTGCACGTGGGATTGGGCACGTTTCGCCCCGTCAAAGTGGACGATGTGACCAAACATCATATGCACAGCGAATACTACTGTGTGTCGCAATCCGCCGCCGACGAAATAAACGCCGCCAAGGCGGAAGGGCGCAGAGTAATTTGCGTAGGCACCACAAGCGTGCGTACGCTGGAAAGTGCCGCCGACAGCGACGGACATATTGTTGCAGGCAGTGGCAACACCGACATATTTATCTATCCGCCGTACAAGTTTAAAGTAGTGGATGCGCTTATCACCAACTTCCACCTGCCCGAAAGCACGCTGATTATGCTGGTTTCGTCTCTTTGCTCGCGTGAAGAAATTTTGCATGTGTACAACGTGGCTGTGCAGGAAAAATACCGCTTTTTCTCTTTTGGCGATGCGATGTTTATTGAGTAGCAGGAAAAAATATTTAAGGTAAATACAAATGCAACAATTTAGTTACGAATTGCAACATATTGACAAACATACGGGGGCGCGCGCAGGCGTGTTTCATACTCCGCACGGCGACATAGAAACACCGATTTTTATGCCTGTGGGTACTTGCGCAACGGTCAAGTCGCTGTTGCCTAGTACGCTGAAAGAGATCGGTGCTCAAATTATACTCAGCAACACTTACCATCTGTATCTGCGCCCGGGCAGCGAACTTGTTCGGGATGCCGGCGGACTGCATAAATTTATGAATTGGGATCGCCCGATACTTACCGACAGTGGCGGTTTTCAGGTGTTCAGTCTCGGCGAACTACGCAAAATTACCGACGAAGGCGTAACATTTTCGTCACACATTGACGGTAGTAAGCATGTTTTCACGCCCGAAAGCGTAATGGAAACAGAACATAATCTGGGCGCCGACATCATCATGGCGTTTGACGAGTGCAGTACATACGGTTGCGACAAACGCTATGCCCAGGCGGCAATGACTCGTACGCACAAATGGTTGGACAGATGCGCACATGCGCATACCAACGGCAAACAAATGCTGTTTCCTATCATACAGGGCAACATGTTTGAGGATCTTCGCGTGGAGTCGGCAAAGTTTGTTTCGCAGTATGCCGAGTGCGGTATTGCCGTCGGCGGATTGTCTGTCGGCGAACCGGCGGACGTAATGTACAGGATGATGGATGTCATTCGCCCCTATCTTCCCGAAAACATGCCGCATTATCTGATGGGCGTGGGTACACCCGACTATATACTGGAAGGTATCGAGCGTGGTATAGACATGTGCGACTGCGTGTTGCCGACTCGTATTGCTCGCAACGGCACGGCGCTGACAAGTCACGGCAAAGTGGTGGTTCGCAACGGCGCATATAAAGCGGATTTTACTCCGCTTGACGAAGAGTGCGATTGTTACTGTTGCAAAAACTTTACAAAAGCATATTTAAGGCACCTTGTCAACTGTAAAGAAATTCTTGCCGCCGAATTGCTGAGCATACACAACATCACTTTCTTGCTGAAACTTGTCAAGGACGCACGCAAAGCAATTTTTGAGGATCGTTTTGCCGACTTCAAACAAGAGTTTTACGCCAAGTACTACGGCAAATAAAGTTGCTAGTGTCGTCGTGTGAATTTTTCGCCATTGTTGTTTCGTTTAGGTTGATTTGTGGCGAATTTTTTAATACGTATGCCAAATTTTGCAACATATTACATTGTGAAAAAGGGTTTGAAAGTGTCCTTTGCGACAAATTCAAACCCTTGTTATTTTGATTGATTAAAAGTTGTGTGGCGGCAAATCGTTGCAGCCTCCCGTCCGAAAAGGGCGTACGGCGATATTGCCGAATTGTTGTTGTGTTTGCGACAGTGCGTTGCTTTGTGTAAAATCATCGCGTGGTGCAAAGGTTTACAACTTTGCAAGCAAATTTGCCAATGCGCGGCCGCGGTGGGATACGGAGTTTTTCTCTTCGGCAGTCGCTTCGGCAAATGATTTGTTAAGGTCGGTGCTGTAAAATAAACTGTCGTAGCCGAAACCATTGCTTCCAACTTCCTTGGACAATATGTATCCGTCCACGCGACCTTCTGCCGATACGATCTGACCGTCGGGCATGCGTAAAACGACAACTGTCGAAAAGTGCGCCGAGCGGTCGGTCTTGCCTGCAAGTTCGGCAAGCAGTTTAGCTCGGTTTGCGGCAAAATCGTGGTCGCTTGCGTATCGGGCAGAATGTACGCCCGGTGCACCGTCAAGTGCGTCAACGCACAAGCCCGTATCGTCGGCAAGAACCGCAGTTTCGGGCAATGGTGCAATTGCATTTAGTTTTATCAAAGCATTTTCCAGGAAGCTTGCGCCGTTCTCTTCGGGATCGCAAACAATCCCTGCTTCGGACAATGAAACTATCGGGGCAAATTTGTCGCCGAGTATTTGTTTGATTTCGTCGATTTTGTGTTGGTTGTTGCTGGCAATCAGTAGTTTTGTCATGAGTTTTTCCTTAAAAAAGTATTAGTCGGTTTGTTTATCTTCGTCGTAGTAGAAAATTGTGGGATTTTTGTCAGTCAGTAGTGCTTTTACGCGGTCGTAGTCTTGTTGGCGAACGGCGATGCGTGCTATTACGGGGTCGGGACCTTTCCAGATAAAGCTTACGTACAGATTGTTGTCCTTTTTTACCAGACTTACAATATTTTCGATACGTATTCTTCCGCCCAGTATATCCCAAAACGCCATTTTTAGTTGCAAGTGTGTATCGGTCACTTTGTAGTGTATGGTCGCCATCATTAACGAGAACATAGTCGCAAACGGACAAAATCCTACAAGTACTCCGCCTTGTCCGCGTGTAAGCGTGCCGATCGGTACGTTTGCCACAAGCAAAATGCCAATTATCAATCCTGCAAACGACACTGTTGCCGTAATCCAAAAAACTATTGTCAATATCGGTGAAAAGTTAGCTCGGAATCTCATAAGATAAGTATAGCACACTTTGTTGCGGCGGTAAACCTTTTTACTATGTTTTTGCCGTTTGTCCGAAGTCGTGTTGTATTTACAAGGAGATTTGATTTGGAAAACATTGATTTGCATGCTATCGTACATAATGCGGAGTTTATCAAAAGATACACCGATACGCAAGTTTGTGCCGTGGTAAAGAGTGACGCTTATGGTCATGGTGCGGAACGAGTCGCGCGTGTTTTGCGAGATGTCGTCGATTGTTTTGCTGTTGCTAATTTGCGTGAAGCGTTACAAATTTCTCAATACGTATGCAAAATTTTGATACTTTTGCCTGTTACGGATAATGATTTGCCGACGGCTTCCGCACACGGGTTTGTGCTTGCCGTGAATAGCTTCGACACACTGCAAAGATACGCTTCTTCGGGTTTGCCGTTGCACATACACATCAAGACGAACAGTGGCATGAATAGACTAGGATTTAATATCGACGAATTATGTGACGTTTGCAATATTTTGAACGTCAACAAGCAAATGGTCGTCGACGGCGTATTCAGCCATATGTGGGGCAGTGCTTACGATGATTGTAAAGCGCAGTACGACTTGTTTGCAAAGCAAGCGGAATTCTGTGAACAAGCGTTAAACAAGAAGCTTGTCCGGCATGTTGCCAATACTTCGGCGGTATTTTGCGACAAAACTTTTTGCATGGATATGGTGCGAGTCGGACTTGCGCTGTACGGGTATGGGCACCCGTCGCTTATACCGGCAAAATCGGTCAGTGCCAATGTGATTGCCGTACGTCGCGTTGACAAAGGCGATGTCGTCGGTTACGGCGGAGTGTTTCACCCCGACAATCCGACAAACCTTGCCGTGCTGGACACAGGCTATGCAAGCGGATTTCCGCGCACAATGGTCGGCAGTATAGTTTCTATAGACGGTATGCCTGCCAGAGTAGTTGCTGTATGTATGGGTATGACCATATGTGCAACGCCGCGCCTTGCAAATGTCGGAAGTAAAGCAATTTTGCTTGGAAAAGGAGTAAATCCGTCAAACGACGAGACAATTGTCTACGAATTGTTGTGTAATTTGCGATAATGGTGTACAATATACCTATGAGAATTATCAGCGGAAAGTACAAGGGGCGCAAACTAGTCGCGCCCAAAAACGATACGCGGCCTACGCTCGACAGGGCGAAAGAAACCTTGTTCAATATGTTAAGCGGCGTATTGAACGGCGCAACCGTGCTTGATCTGTTTGCAGGGTCGGGGCAAGTTGCGTTGGAATGTCTCAGTCGCGGTGCCGCTCGTGCCGTGATGTGCGACAACGGGCGTGACGCGGCAGCGGCGATAGCGGAAAACTTTGCCAAGGTCGGCGAAAAACCAGAGTTGTTTCGTTGTGAGTACGGTCAGTGTTTGCGTTCGTTGCAGTCCACCGGTGCCAAGTTTGACCTTGTATACGTCGATCCACCCTACAACGCAGGTTACTACGACGATGTTTTGAAGTCGTTGGTTGCGCTTGACCTGCTCAACGTCGGCGGTATGGTCGTGTGCGAACACCCTGCCGATATGACGTTGTCCGCGCCGTCCGACAGGCTGTCACTGCTTAAGCAACGCAAGGTCGGCACGGTAATGTTTGATTTTTACGAGTTTAACTAGTTTAAGGCGTGTGTATCGTAGCGGATTTGAAATAAATTGGCTTTTGCCAAGGAGAAAACATGAAAGTTGCAATTTTTGCAGGGTCATTTTGCCCGATAACTACGGGACATGTCGACGCCATACGTCGTGCGGCAAAACTGTGCGACAAACTGTACGTAATGGTAGGCGTAAACATCGCCAAAAAATATTTTTTGCCCGACGACGTCCGCTTGCAGTCGGTTAAACTTGCTACGGCAGATCTGACAAACGTAGAGTGCTGCTTGTTTGACGGATTGACTACCGATTTTGCCGAAAGTGTGGGTGCGCAAGCCATGATAAAGGTTGTGCGTAGTGCCGCCGAGACCGACGAAGTGTTGAATCTCGTCGACATCAACCGCGATATGTGGGACGGCGAGACGATTTTTATTGCCGCCTCTTCGGAATTGCGCCATGTGTCAAGCTCGTTTGTGCGAGAGTTGGCAACCTTTGGCAAGGACGTTACACGATACGTACCCGTCGCATGTCAAAGCCTGCTTGCGCCGTATATTGCCGAGCTGACGGTAAAGCGTTAGTAACTCGACATTGTGGCGTTGACGGCTAACATCGCGTGGTTTGTAAAAATGCGTCAAGTATCGTGCGCATAGATTTGAAATGTGTCAATGCAAAAACAAAAGTAAAGGATAATATGTTCAGACAAATCAATATGATTCCGTCGGTGGAAGAGATCAGGCAATGGTTGCCGCTTCCTGCCAACCTTGCCAAGGTCAAGACGGAGTTTGATATGCAAATCAGAGAAAATATGCGTACTCGCAAGCGGTTTGTGGTGGTGTGCGGTCCGTGTTCCGCCGACGACGTCAAGGCAGTCGCCGAGTACGTCCGCTTTTTGAAAGGGCAAGCCGACCTGTACCCCGAACTGCTTGTTGTGGCGCGTATATATACGGTCAAGCCGCACAGCGACGGGACAGGCTATCCCGGTATGTTGTTCGGCGGTGCGGACGGCAAAGACATCGTTGCCGGCATTGTGCGTTGTCGCAAGGTAATGACGGACTGTCTCGCGGCGGGATTGCCGATAGCCGACGAGTTGTTGTTTCCCGAGTTGTGGGACTACTTTTCCGACTTGGTCAGTTACCCGTTTGTAGGCGCCCGCAGTAGCGAAGATACCATTCATCGTGCGTATGCTTCGGGGTTGTCGGTTCCTGTCGGTATCAAAAACGGTACCGACGGCAGTGTGTTTAAGTTGGCAAGCAGTGTCGCGGCGGCAAGTCGACCGTCAGTTTTTCCTGTAGGCGGCAAGGTACTGCAAACCGACGGCAACAAGATGTGTCACGCTGTGTTGCGTGGCGGTCAGGATGACGGGCGTTTTCGTGAAAACTTTTCCGAGCGACTTGTGCGCAGGCTAAAATTCCTGCTTAACAAGCAGGGGTTAAACGATTTTATAATGGTTGACTTGTCTCACGCCAACAGCGGAAAGATAGCGGCAAATCAGTTGCAGAATGCTTGCCGTGCCGTGAGTAACCGTGATGTGTGCGGCGTGATGGCGGAGAGTTACCTGTACGACGGCGCAAACCCCGACGGCGAATACGGCGTGTCTCGCACCGACGATTGCTTGGGTATGGACAAGACCGCGGACTTACTAAAACTCATACGTGATGTTTATGTAAGTCGGGCAAAATCGGACAACTGATATCTTTTTATGTCCGATTGTCTGTTCGCGAAGCGAATTGTGTCGGCGCTGATGTCGGCTTGACATTATTGTATCGCGCGATTACAAAAACAACTTGCATAATAAATACGAGATTATGGCGCAAAGGGAACTTTGCGTCAATTTTGTTTTCAGGTAATCGATGGAACGCACCTTGCAACGAGACAGAAAGGACATGCTTTGCAGCAGTATACCAATGCCTCCGAACCCTAGCAACGTGGAACATAATACCGTTTGAGCCAACGTATCTGTCGTGGCGGCGGTAACGAAAAATACTCCGCTTGTCATCTCCAGTAAGCCGCAGAAAAATGCGGCGGTCAGGCTGTCGGCAAAGCTATCGGGCAGGATACTTTTAACCGCGTAGCTAATCATGTATGCAATGCCGATAAGCGCACCGACGGTCAGTACGGATAGTACGGAATCGGTTAGCGTTTCGGAAAAGCTTTTTGCATTTCGAGTGGGGTTCGGCATGCCTGTAATGCAACTTGTTTGCGAACGAAAAATCAATCCGTTGAGTATGCATGCGACCAATTGTGTACCGACAAGTATTGCCGAAGCAACGGCATTTTCTAACAACGGGCAAACGGTTGCGAGTAAAAATATCGGTCCGGGAGTGGAGCAAAAAGCCGATAACGCGACAGCTGTTTTGTCATCCGCGCCGCTGTCTGCAACAAGTTTTGCGCCAACGGGATAACCGCAAACAAGGCTTGTTACAAACAGTCCGTCGGCGGACTGCCCGAATAAAAATCTTGTCAGTTTGCCCTTTTGCGGCAACGCCTTGCATGCCGGCGGAGCAAGCAGGCAGAAGGGCAACAGTACGGGCAAAACGTTGTTTGCCCATACCGTCAATCCTTGTATAAAGGCTGTGCAAAACATTTTTGGGGCAAGTGCAAACGCGGTAGCAAATAAAATAAAAAGGGTAGGTAAAGCCAGTTTTTTTAGTGTTTTCATCGGTAGTATTGTATGTTTGCTTGTCTTGTATCTGAACACCCCTGACAATTTGTTGACTACTATCGGGAGTGGTTAATTGTTGCTTTGCTTGTCGGCGGAGGTGCTAAGTTTAACAATTCTGATGCTTGAAAAGCGGTGTAATTTGTGCTTTACCGCTATTCAACGGCAATTTGTGCGGTAAGTGTAAAATGTAAAACGGAAGGAGAAATTCTGTTAAAACGAGTCAACTATGGCAAAAATCGGCATTTTGCAGAATACTATGTCAGTAATAGTACTATGCAGAAAACAGTTTTTATAATGAAAAAGCCCGAAACGGTCAGTTTCGAGCTTTTGGCGGTATTTATTGGGATTGTTCAAGTACTTGCAACTTTATCGGCGGTTTGGTCTCTGACAAAGAGTAGTACAGTCGGTCGGCACGTTGGCAAACGGGATCGTAGTATTTGTCCTCAAGCGCAAGCAGTTTGGTGGCGCGTGTGCTTACCGCAAGTATGTTGGTGGGGATGTGTGCGTGTAAGGTTTGCGCGGCGTACTGTTTGGTTACGCCCAAGACCGACGACAACACAAGGCGTTGCAATTTGGCTCGTGTGTAACGCTTGGTCTTGACCTCTTCCAGTAACGCGTCGTACCCGTGCGACTTGTCGGCTTGAAAAAATCTGTTTTCTATGCCTTCGGTCATGCCCTCGGTTTGCCCGATTTGTTCGGCGGTCATCAATGACAGCATATGCGGCGCAAACTGTTTGAAGCGTTGTTCGACGTTTATGTCGATATCTGCCGCAACGTACGGGAAGGAGTATTTTCCTGCAATGGTCGGGGTTTCCCGTATGGCAGTGGAGCTGGCGTAACGTCCGCTGGGGTGGGCACTGTTATAGTTGTTGACGCGTTTGATTGTCACGGGTTCGATGTGCGCTCCGATTTTGTCGATGGCTTTGAGGTACTCCAATGCAAGGACGTTATTGGGACTGTCCAGTATGGCTATGCCCAGTGCGTTGGCTACGGCTTTGGGGTAGGACACGCCTTTGCCGACTTCCTCTTTGATTCGTTGGTTGACCGACGGAGAATTGAGCATTTCTGCGGTCAGGCGCAACGTAGTGATGTCGCCGCATTCGCTGCCGAACAGCAAAGTCTCGGCTCCCAATTTTTGAGCAAGTTTAACGCCGCCCAACGCAAAGTTTTCTGCCGAGGCGGTGGCGTACACAAGTGGTAACTCTACAACAAGGTCGGCTCCTGCCGTAACGGCATGGCGTGCGCGTGCGTACTTATCGGCGCAGGCAGGCAGTCCGCGTTGGGTGTAGTTGCCGCTCATCACGCACACGACAAAGTCGCTTGTGTTTCTGCCAAGGTCGATAAGACGTTTGTGTCCTTTGTGCAGCGGATTAAATTCACAGATTATTGCAGAAAGTTTCATGTGTTTGCAAAATAAATTAGTTTCTCGCTTTTGTCGGGGTTTTGGTTTACTTTATTTGCAGAATGTGTTATTATATAAGTCGATTGACAATATACTACCCGATTGACAATTCGGTTGTCAAACGATATGTAGCCTAATCATTTTAACATTATTTTGTCCGATTGACAAGCACAATATTAAGGAGTGTGTACTATGAACGTTTTGGATCAAATCAAGGCGAAAGCCGCCGCGCTCAACAAAACTATTGTTTTGTGCGAAGGTGAGGACAGCCGCGTGGTGGTGGCTGCCGCCGACGCAACAAAGCAAGGTATTGCAAAGATTGTATTGCTCGGTAACGAACAGGCAATAAAAGCCGCCAATCCCGACGTCGACCTGACGGGCGTTACCGTTGTCGACCCCCTTACAAGCGACAAACTGCCTGCTTACAACGCCAAGTTGTGCGAGCTTCGCGCCAAGAAAGGCATGACGCCCGAACAAGCCGCCGAACTGCTTAAGGACGGCACATACTTCGGCGCAATGATGCTGTACTTCGGCGACGTAGACGGACTTGTGTCCGGTGCATGCCACAGCACGGCAAATACCCTGCGCCCCGGTTTGCAAATTATCAAAACGGCACCCGGTGTTTCGGCAGTGTCCAGTTTCAACCTTATGATTTGTCCGCCCCAAGGCAACCAATATTGCCCCGACGGTCTTGTCGTGTTTGCCGACTGTGGGCTTAATCCTACCTATACCGGCGAAGGTCTTGCCGACTGCGCAATAGCAACAGCCAAGTCTGCCGCCGCCATTGCAGGTATCGAACCGCGCGTAGCCATGCTCAGTTTCAGCAGTCACGGCAGTGCAAAGCACGACAACGTCACAATGGTTGCCGAGGCTACAAAGATTGCCCAAGCAAAGGCTCCCGAGTTGGCAATAGACGGCGAATTGCAATTCGACGCGGCAATCGTGCCGTCGGTGGGCGCAATGAAGGCCCCCGGCAGTAAGGTCGCGGGGCATGCCAACGTGTTTATCTTCCCCGATCTGCAAGCAGGCAACATCGGCTACAAGATTGCCGAACGTCTGGGCGGATTTATGGCTGTCGGTCCCATTTGCCAAGGCTTTGCCAAACCGTTAAACGACCTGTCGCGCGGTTGCAAGTCCGACGATATTGTCGCAACGGTTGCCATCACCGCACTGCAAACACAATTTTAGAGGTGCAATATGAAGATATTGGTAATCAATTCCGGTAGTTCGTCACTCAAATACCAACTTATCGACATGGAAACGGAACACGTTCTTGCCAAAGGTAACTGCGACCGTATCGGTATCGATCACTCGACGTTTTCCTACAAGACGGACGCTGTAAAGGTGGAGCGCGAAACCGACTTCCCCAACCATCAGGTTGCCGTCAAAACGGTGCTTGCTACATTGGAGGACAAGCAAATCGGCGTAATCTCCGACATGAAGGAAATCGACGGCGTCGGTCACCGCGTGGTTGCCAGCGGCGAAGCATTCAAGCAACCTACGCTTGTCACACCTCACGCAATGGAGCTGATGGAAGAGATCAAGGACCTTGCGCCTTTGCACAATCCTGCTGCAATCATCGGCGTAAATGCTTGTCTCGCCGAAATGCCGAATACTCCGATGGTGCTCGTATTCGACACGGGCTTCCACTTTACCATGCCCGACTACGCATATATGTATGCCGTCAAGTACGAGCATTACGAAAAGTACAAAATTCGTCGTTACGGCGCACACGGCACAAGCCACAAGTATGTGTCGGAGCAGGCAATTGCTTACCTTGGACTTGACAAGGACAACAACAAGATTATTACCTGCCACCTTGGCAACGGCTCGTCCATTACGGCTGTCAAAAACGGCAAATGTATTGACACTAGCATGGGCTTTACGCCCCTTGCAGGCGTTCCTATGGGCACTCGTAGCGGTGACATCGACTTTGCCGCGGCAGAGTATATTGCCAAGAAAGAAGGCATGGACATCACGCAAATGCTGACCTATCTCAACAAGGAGTGCGGCATGCGCGGTATTACGGGCGGCAAGTCGGATTTCCGCGATCTTACCGCAGGCGAGGACAACGGCGACTATCGTTGTCATCTGGCGCTGGAGATGTTCAGCTACGCTACCAAGAAGTATGTCGGAGCGTACATGGCTGCAATGGGCGGCGTGGACGCGATTGTGTTTACCGCAGGTATCGGCGAGCATGTCGACAGAGTGCGTGCGGCGGCATTGTCCGACATGGAAGCCTTCGGCATCAAGGTGGATCCCGTTAAAAACGCTAACGTCGGTAGCGGCATTAGCGAGATACAAGCCGACGACAGTCGAGTCAAAATACTGGTAATACCCACCAACGAAGAGCTTGCAATTGCTCGCGAAACAATGATTGTCGCAAACTTGGCGTAAATCGTTGACAAAATCAAACTAACTTTGTATAATAATGAGCGTGTCTAAAAAAATCGTGATAGAATTGTCGGAAAATATGGCGCATGCAGGTCAGACGTTACCTTTCTGCGGCAGTTTTGATATAGATGACGATCTTTTGCCCTATCCCGAAGCAAAACTTACGGGTGTGGACGTGGATTTCGGCGTTACGTTTGTCAATCCCGACGTAGAAGTGGAAGGTACCGTTATTTGCCACGTCAAAGGTTTTTGCGACAGGTGCCTTGCACCCGTCGACAAGGATTTTGTTCTGCCTTTTCTACAGACTTTTTACAAGGACAGCGGTGTGGAAGACGATGACTATGTCTACTACGACAGCAAGTTGGACGTCACGCAGGCTGTCAGGGACGAGATCGTGCTTGGCTTACCGATGGGGTTGCTGTGTAAGGACGACTGCAAAGGGCTTTGCCCGAAGTGCGGCGCCAACAGAAACGTCACCGATTGCGGCTGTGACACGACCAGGGAAAATCCGTTTTCCATCCTTAAAAACATAAAATTCTAGACGGAGGTGCATCACAATGGCAGTACCCAAGAGAAAAACATCCAAACAAAGAAAGCACACACGCGCGGCAAACTGGAAGGTAGTCGCTCCTACTTTGGTGGAATGTCCTCAATGCCACGAACTTAAGGTTGCCCACAAAGTTTGTGACGCTTGCGGCTACTATGACGGAAGTCAGGTAGTGGAAGTATCCGCTGACAACAAATAGTTTGCGCTTTGTTTTGTCGCAAAACCGCTGTATTCAGGTTGTTTTGCACAACACGCAAAAGGTTTGGACAAGTTAACATTTGCATCTAGCCATTGGCGCATTAGCCAATGGTTTTTTGCGTTGGAGACATTTTGACTGCTATTGCTGCGTTTTTTTGTCGGTTTTGACGCTGTTTAAATCGGTTTTGTCTTTTGTTTCGTGAAACGTTACGACGAATTTGTTGTATTTTGTGAAACATCTACTTTTCATCGTTTAATCTATTGCAAAATGGTGCATTTTATAGTATAATTTAAGTCTACTATTTTGCCCCGTGTGGTTTTTGACGGAATGTGTGATTTGCCGAATCAGGTAATCATAAACATGCGCATTGACCGACGGGCAGCATGCGTTGCCGAACCGATTGTGCGACAAAGACAATGCGTCCTTGTCGGGTCGTAACCATATTGCAACAGGAGAACGCGATGAAGTCAGCAGGACTTGCCGAATTTGCCGATATTTTGTCCGAAGCGGAAATTGCCGCAGTGGAACAGGCTGTCGGGTACAACTTCAAAAACAAAGCCCTTGTCTGTCAGGCGTTTTGCCACAGCAGTTACGCACGGCAACACGACATAGGCGACAACGAGCGCATGGAGTTTTTCGGCGACGCCGTGTTGGAATACATCGTGTCGGAGTATCTGTTTGCCAGGTACGCCAATCTGGATCAGGGCGAGTTGAGCAAGGTACGCGCCTCGGTGGTGTCTGCCGACGGATTGCGCCCTGCAGTGGATAGATTGGACATACTGCGCTATCTGAAAGTTGCGTCTAATGCCGCGCAGATAAAAAGCACGTCCAAAAAGATAGAAGCCAACCTGTACGAAGCCGTGTTGTGCGCCGTGTATCAGGACGGCGGTATGCGTGCCGCGCGAAAGTTTGTCTTGTCGTCGCTGGCAACGGAACTGGGCAGAATAAACTCCCACGAAAAAGACATCAAAAGCCTTGTATTGGAGTACTGCCAGGGCAAGCGGTGGCACGCCGTGTTTGAAACGGTGGACAAAAGCGGCCCCGACAACCAACCTGTGTTTACCCGACAACTTGTGGTCAACGGCAAAGTCGTCAGCCGCGGCGTCGGTCCCAACAAAACTGCCGCCGACAGAGAAGCGGCAAAAAAAATTGCAAAACAATGGAGAATTGACTAAGTGCTTTACCTTAAAAAAATCGAGATGTACGGGTTCAAGAGCTTTGCCGACAAGGTGGAGTTGCGTTTTGACCAACCCGTAACGGGTATTGTCGGACCCAACGGTTGCGGCAAAAGCAACATTTCCGACTCTATCCGATGGGTTCTTGGTGAACAAAGTACCAAAAACCTGCGCGGTAAGTTGATGCAAGACCTTATCTTCAACGGCACGGACAGCCGCAAATCGATGAGCTACTGCGAAGTATCGTTGTTTATCGACAACTCTACGCGCCTGTTTCCTATCGATATGGACGAAGTTATCATCAGCCGTAAGTTGTACCGCAACAACGAAAGCGAGTACTTGCTAAACCGTAACATAGTGCGTTTGCGCGATATACAAACGTTGCTTCGCGGTGTAGGCTTGGGCAAGGAAGGCTATTCTATCGTCGGACAGGGACGTATGGACGCCATACTTAACGCTCGTCCCGAGGACAGACGCGCCATATTCGAAGAGGCGTTGGGCATTTCGTCCTTCCGCGTAAAGAAGGATGAAACCGAACGTAAACTTGAAAAAACTCGCACCAACATCGACAGTACGATGATTATCGTCGACGAACTGAAACGCCGTCTGCCGGAACTTAAACGGCAGTCGACCATGGCGAAGAAATACCTGGATATGTACAACGAACTTCGCCTGTGCGAAATCAACGCATACATATACGGCTACGACAACGCAAGTACCGACAAGGAGAACTGCAAAGTCAAGATTGCCGGATTGAAGGAAGCGCTCGCGTTGAGAGAGTCCAACTTTGCCGACGTCCGCGAC
>CAKQXG010000037.1 GCA_934281515.1 uncultured Clostridia bacterium
GTAAACGTCTCGGCGCAAAACGTGCCGACGGACAGTTTGCTAAGGCAGGCAACATTCTTGTCAGACAACGCGGTACGCACTTTCATCCCGGTAACAACGTAGGTATCGGCAAGGACGACACATTGTTCGCTCTTGTTGACGGTGTTGTCAAGTTTGAACGTTACGACAAAACCCGCAGACAAGTGTCCGTTTACCCTCTTGGAGAGTAATTAGATAGTTTTTGCCGAGAGGAAACTCTCGGCAATTTTTTTGCATATGGCGCGATGTTACGACGCTTTGCGTGTAGTCAGGCATTGTCGGATTGCGCGGCGCAACATTATTATATGGAAAACATACAAAAGAAAATTTACGGCGCGGACGAACTGCCCGTTGCCTGGACGTATCCGAGCGAATACTTTTCGGTGTGCGACACGTTGGAGTGCGGACAGGTGTTTCGCTACTACAAACTTGCCGACAACGTATACGGCGTGTTTAGCAAGGACAAGTACACACAACTGACCGAACGGGGCGATGTGGTTGTTTGTCAGACTACCGACGGCGACTATTTTGCCGACTATTTCGCATTGGACGTCGACCTTGCCGCCACCGTACAGGCTGTATCGGACATTTCGCCGTTGATGAAACAGGCTGCCGACTTCGGCAAGGGTATACGCATACTTCGGCAAGACCCTGTCGAGACGTTGTTCAGCTTTATCATATCGGCAAACAACAACATCAAGCGTATACAGCAGATAGTGGAGCGGTTGTGTGCAGGCGCAGGCACCGAAACAGGCTACGGCTATGCCTTTCCGACGTTGGAACAATTGCACAATATGCCCGAAGATTTTTTCTCTGCCTTGGGTGCAGGCTACCGCGACAAGTTTTTGTTCGAGGCGGCGCAAAAGGTCGACGAAAATTGGCTTACAGGGCTTCGCGTTGCCGATACGCAAACTGCGCGTAAAGCACTGCTTACGGTAAAGGGCGTAGGTCCCAAAGTGGCAGATTGCGTGCTTTTGTTCGGACTTTCGCACGGCGATGTGTTCCCCGTGGACACCTGGTTGAAGAAAGTTTACCACGAATATTTCGAGGGCGGACTGCCCGACAATGCAATTTCCGACTATTTTTGCCATATTTTTGGGCAAAACGCGGGACTTTGCCAACAATATTTGTTTTATTTTCAAAGAAAGTATAGACAAATTTGAATAAGTATTGTATAATAAGACTGACAAACCTTGGAGGTAATCAAAATGCTTCGCGATAGAAAGATAGCTTTGTTTATTGATGTGGACAATCTCGGACTGACCGTAGAACACTACGAGCACGTTTTGCAACAACTCGAGCCGATGGGCGAGATCGTCTTTGGTGCGGTGTACGGTGCCGGTGAGAGAAAACACAGAAAGATTATCGAACATGCAGAGCTTAACGGCTTTGTAGTTCGTCGTGTTGCACGCACAAAGCGTCGCGGACGTAAAAACTTCGACAATCGTATCGTAGTCGACGCTGTGGACGCAGTTCTGTCCAATCGTGCAATCGACACGGTATGTGTGTTGGCGCAACCTACGGATATGGTGTATCTGTACGGCTACCTGCGCAACAAGGGCATGACCATCATTGCTGCCGACAACAACAGCGACGAGGCCAGCCGCAATTTCGTCAACGAGTTTATAGATCTCGGCGCAATCGAAGTTGTCAAACTGCCTGCAAAAAAGAAGGCTGCAAAACCCGTGGTTACACAGGCTCCTGCGCAAGCCGCACCTGCCGCTACGACAGAGGCTACGCCTGCCGACACGACTTTTGCGGAAGAAGCAGACCAAACCGACGCATTGCTTCGTCAAATCGAGCAACTGCGCGCCAGCACCGAGCAGATGGCTCCTGCACAGACGGCACCTGCCGAAGAAGCCGCACCTGCAGCAACAGAAGCACCTGCTACAACGCCGCGCGGACAGTACGTTGCGCAAGACGGTCTTGCCGACCAGATCAACGACGCACGTCAAGCAAGTGCAGACGACGCAGACCAAGCCGATTTGCTTGAACAAATCAAGAAACTTCTTGACGGCGTAGAGTAAACCGAACGTATAGCAAAACAATCAAGTCCCCCGACCTGTTCGTCAGGGGACTTTTTGTGATGGTTGAAAATTGTTTAATTAAATTGCTATGGGGGTTTTGACAAGCTAAATTGCCGATACAAATTTTTGAAAGTTTAGAAGTGCGGGGGAAGGAAAGCTTTTTTTCAAAAAGTATTCTTTTCCCCCGTCGCATACATGTTAAAAAATTAAGTTGCTTAATAGTGGCAGAAGTTGTGTAGTTGCGCTCAAACAGTTGTGTTTTTTGCTATAAATTGGTATACTAGTAAATAATGGATTAGTGTGTCGTAGTAACTGCAAAAACGGTTGAGGCGGACACCCGTGCGTCATTGCCGATCCGTTGTTTTGTCGTTACTTTGATTGCAATGTTGTCCGATCGATTGTGGGTCAGGCATGTTGCCGAGGAGATTTGTCATGTTGGCACTTATCAAAAGTTTTGGACTGAAAGGTATCGAAGGCTTTCCCGTGCAGGCGGAAATCGACTTGCACAGCGGCATGCCTACATATGACATCGTCGGTCTTGCCGACACCGCCGTTAAGGAAAGCAAGGAGCGCGTGCGCTCGGCAATGAAGTACAGCGGTTACAACTATCCCGTTGCTTCGGTTGTCATCAACCTTGCGCCTGCCGACCAAAAGAAGGAAGGTACTCTGTACGACCTGCCAATCGCGTTGGGTATGCTTGCCGCAAGTAAGCAAATACCGTATGAAACGATGCGTACCGACGCGGTGTATCTTGGCGAGTTGTCGCTAAACGGCGAATTGCGTAGGGTAAACGGCATTTTACCAATGATAATCTCGGCATTGCAACAGGGCGAAAAGGTGTTTGTAGTGCCGCGCGCCAATGCCGCGGAGTGCGTGTTTATCGAAGGCGCGGAGATTTACGCCGTGTCCAATCTTGCAGAAGCGGTGCGGTTTGCCACACGTCAAGGCGATGTGCAACCGCTTGCCATACGCAATTGGGCGTGCGACGTTGCCGAGTACAAAGGCGACAACGATTTTAAGTATGTCAAGGGTCAGTATGCCGCAAAGCGGGCAATGGAAATTGCCGTTGCAGGCGGTCACAACATATTGCTTATCGGTCCGCCGGGCGCAGGCAAAACCATGATGGCTCGCGCAGTACCGTCGATTATGCCGTCGATGACTTTTGACGAAGCGTTGGAAGTTGCCAAAATCCACAGCGTTTGCGGCAACCTTGACAGCGGCTTTATCTACCAACGCCCTTTCCGCACGCCGCACCACAGCAGTACGATGGTTGCGTTGACGGGTGGCGGCAACAAGGCTCGCCCAGGTGAAATAAGCCTTGCGCATAACGGAGTGTTGTTCCTTGACGAATTGCCCGAATACAATCGTCAAACATTGGAAACATTGCGTCAACCATTGGAGGACGGCGTGATTACCGTGTCGCGCAACGCTATATCCGTTACATATCCTGCCGACTTTATGCTGATTGCCAGCATGAATCCTTGCCCTTGCGGCAACTATGGCAGTGCCACGGCGGAGTGCAAATGCACGCCTGCGCAGATACACAGGTATCTGAGTAAACTTAGCGGACCGTTGCTCGACCGTATAGACATACATGTAGAAGTCGACAACGTTACCTATGACGAGTTGCAAACCGACGCCCTTGCCGAGGACTCCGCAACAATCCGCGCCCGCGTAAACAAAGCGCGTGCGGTGCAGTTGGCTCGTCTGGGCGCAAGCGGCAAACGTACAAACAGTCAAATGAGTTCGTCCGACATCAAAAAGTACTGCAAACTTGACAAGCAGTCGGTGGAATTGTTGAAGGACAGCTTTGAAAAGTTAAACCTGTCGGCGCGCGCATACAATCGTATACTTAAAGTCGCGCGTACTATTGCCGACCTTGACGGTAGCGACAACATCACGTCGCGACACATTGCCGAAGCGTTGCAGTACCGTATGCTTGACCGCAAGTACCGCGTGTAACGACAGGATTGTACGTATAAGTACGGCAACCGCATATATTTGATTTTTGAATGACGGCAAAACGAGGAGAAACTACTTGAAACAATACGACATTGACCACCTTGCGCTTATTGCTCTTGCCGAAACCGAAGTGCCTGCAAGCCGCGGATACGACTTGTGGGAGTATTTCGGCAACGGTAAAGCGTTGTTTGACGGCATTGCCACGGACGAATTTGCCATACGCAAGCTCGGCACGTTGTACGACGCTGCGGTAACAAAAATAACAGTCGACTACGCTGAGCAAACCGTGCGCCGTCTTGACGAGCGCGGTGTACAAGTGTGCACGTTTCTCGATGATGACTTTCCTGCAAAACTACGGGATATGTTGTCTCCGCCGTACCTTGTGTATTACCGCGGCGACCTGTCTTTGTGCGACACGGATTGTATTTCCGTTGTAGGTACGCGTAGGTATACGGGTTACGGCGAGGCAGTGGCAAAGACTTTCAGCAAGGTTTTAGCCGAACACTATACAATAGTAAGCGGACTTGCTTACGGTATCGACAGCATTGCCCACCGCGCTACTCTTGACGCAGGCGGCAAAACAATTGCCGTGTTGGGTAGCGGCGTTGCCGACGTGTATCCGGGTACAAACCAATCGCTTGCCGAACGCATTGTACACGAGGGCGGCTTGGTGTTGTCTGAGTACGGTATGGATAGTGCGCCGTTGACGTTCCACTTTCCCGATCGCAACCGCATAGTGGCTGCTTTGGGACTCGGCACGCTTGTGTGTGAAAGCCCGTCCAAAAGCGGCACATTGCTTACCGCACGCAATGCCATTGACGAAGGGCGCGATGTGTTTGCCGTGCCGGGGGATATTTTTCTCAAAACCATGCGCGGCGGCAACGACCTTATCAAAAAAGGCGAAGCGGTGTGCGTAACGGATCCCGACGATATACTGTCCTACTACGGCGTAGACAAGCAAGCCGCAACAAAAGCGGTGCAATTGGACTTTGTCGAACAACAAATCGTTGACGTATTGCAAAACGGACAAACTACGTTTGACAATCTTGTGCAGACCACGGGTATTTTGCCTGCGGAACTCAATTTTTTGTTGGCAAATCTTGAAATAAAGAGTATAATTTCTAAGTTGCCAGGTAACAGTTACCGATTGGTACGCTGACAGGCAACCGACGGACAAAGATGTGTCGATATGCGCATGTATGCAGTCGACAAAGGAACAGAACTAAATGAAACTTGTAATTGTGGAATCTCCCGCAAAGGCAAAAACAATAGGCAAATATCTCGGACCCGGGTACAAAGTGGACGCTTCGCGCGGACACATTTGGGACCTACCCGTAAAGACGATGGGTATCGACTTTGCCAATCACTACGAACCCGATCTGCAAGCGCGCAAGCCGGAACAGACAGAAACCATACAACGCCTGCGTAAGGAAGTCAGTCAGGCGGAATGTGTATATCTCGCAACCGACCCGGACCGCGAAGGAGAAGCAATATCGTACCACCTGCAAAGTGCGCTCGGCTTGGACCCCAATGCAAAAAACCGCATTATGTTCAACGAGATCTCGCAAAAGGCAGTCAACGAAGCAATTAAAAACCCTCATTACATCAACAAGGGACTTGTTGCCGCACAACAGGCGCGTCGTGTGCTTGACCGCCTTGTAGGTTACACCCTGTCACCCGTGCTGTGCAAGAAGATTCGCAACAACCTGTCGGCAGGTCGTGTGCAGTCGTCGGCGTTGCGTATACTTGTCGACCGCGAGAAGGAAATACAAAACTTCAAACCCGAAGAGTATTGGACGGTGTCCGCCTTGTTGGAAAAGCCCGACAACAAGCCGCAATTTAAGGCGTTGCTTGCAACTAAGGACGGCAAAAAGATAAAAATCAAAAACAAGGAACAGTGCGACGAAGCACTGGCTGTGTTGAAAAGTGACAAGTACGTGGTTGCCGACGTCAAGAAAGGCGTGTCGGTGTCCCGTCCGCAGCCGCCGTTTACTACAAGCACCATGCAACAAGATGCAGTCAACAAGTTGCGTATGAGCAGTGCCGTTGCCATGAGCGTTGCACAGCAGTTGTATGAAGGGTTCGATATTCCCGGTATGGGACATGTGGCGTTGGTTACATACATACGTACCGACTCGGTGCGCGTCAGCACCGACGCTGTTGCCGCCGCTCGCAGACGTATTGCCGAAGTGTACGGCGACAAGTACGTGCCTGCCAAACCCAATGTTTACGCAACCAAGAAGCAAGCGCAGGACGCGCACGAAGCGATACGCCCGATAAACGTTGACATGACTCCCGACAGTATCAAGGATAAGGTGCAACGCAACCAATACTTGCTTTACAAGTTGATTTACGAACGCTTCCTTGCAAGTCAGGCGGAAAAAGCTACTTATAATAGTGTAACCGTAGACATCAATTGCGGCAACTACGGCTTGACCGCAACAGGTAAAACGCTTGTGTTTGACGGCTACCTTGCTATATACGGTGAAAATAAGAGCAAAACAAAGGATAAGGACGACAAGGACGGCGAAGAATCCACCGACAACGCACTGTTGCCTGCATTGGAACAGGGCGATGTGCTTAACCTTATCAAGCTAAACCATGAGCAGAAGTTTACAAAACCGCCTGCACGTTACACCGAGGCAAGCCTTATCAAAGCCATGGAAGAACGCGGCATCGGTCGTCCCAGCACGTACGCAACCACAATGCAAACTCTGTACAAACGCGAGTACATTGCCAAGGACGGTAAAAATATATTGCCCACAAATCTGGGTATACAAGTGACGGAGTACCTGGAACAGTACTTCGGCGAAGTGGTCGACGTCGACTTTACCGCCGAAATGGAAAGCAAACTTGACGCCATCGAGGACGGCGGCGAACCGTGGTACAACGTTGTGGACGGCTACTACAAGCCGCTGTCGGCAAAGGTAAATGCGGCAATGCACGGCGAAAAGGTGCATGTCGAGGACGAACCGAGCGACGTTATTTGCGACAAGTGCGGTAGTCCTATGGTGATACGCACCGGACGTTACGGCAAGTATCTGGCATGCAGCAATTATCCTGCATGCAGTAACATGCGCAGTCTTAAAGAAAAGTCGGCACCCAAGATGACCGACATTGTGTGCGATGTGTGCGGTGCCAAGATGTTGGAGCGCGAAGGCAAGTTTGGCAAGTATTTGGCTTGCAGCAACTTCCCACAGTGTAAAAACACCAAACCGCTTAACGAAGTGGTTGCCAAGTGCCCGAAGTGCGGCAAGGACGTTGTAAAAAAATTCAGCAAGCGCGGCACGATATTTTACGGCTGTACGGGTTGGCCCGCATGCGACTTTGTGTCGTGGGACATTCCGACAGGCAAGTTGTGTCCGCAGTGCGGTCAACCGTTGGTGTACAAGGAACAGCGCGGAAAGAAAGTGGTGCATTGCTCGTCTAAGACCTGCACATATTCAGAGGACGTATAAGGGCACATCTGGCGGCTACGTTTGCCGCCCCTGTTCAGTCCGTACGTATCCGACCACACGCACAACAGCGGCGGCACGGCACCTAACGTGCACGTCTAGGCGATATAGATATACCTTCGTGCCCACGTCAGTGCCCTGTTGTGGTCGGACTATGTAGGTGCGGGCACGGGTCGTGCACCCCACTAGGAAGAGTTTGTTTGTATCACTAGTTTAATGTAGCTATCAAAATCAATTGCGACCCAAAGTGAAAGCTCGCCGCATCTAGCAGACTTACGTTGGGTGAGCATCCCCAACATCCCCCGCAAGGGCGCAAACCCCGACGCAGGTTCGTGGTTTGCGAAGGTAGTAACACATTGGCTAAACGTAGTGCGTCCACGTCAGGTGGCTTTCCTTCGTATGGTTGGCTATGAAAAAAAGTGGAATTCGCGTTGACTTAACGTTGATGCCAAGGATAATGTAGAAACAATTCCCATATCACTACTCCAAGTTTTTGGAGAGGAGTGTGGGGAAAACGCTTTTTGTCTGAAAAGGTTCTCCCCACAAAAAAATAAAAAAAAGGAGTAAAACATGTCTGAAGTGTATTCCGATACGTTTAAAGGTACCACGATATGTGCCGTCAAGCGCGACGGGCGCATTGCCGTGGCAGGTGACGGGCAAGTCACAGCAGGCGAAAGCGTAATCATGAAGGGCAACGCCGTCAAGGTGCGCCGCATTTATGACGGCAAAGTCGTAATCGGCTTTGCAGGCACAGTTGCCGACGCTTTTACCCTGGAAGAAAAGTTTGAAGAAATGTTGCAAAAGTTTAGCGGCAATTTGTTGCGCTCGGCGGTTGAGGTCGCTCAACTGTGGCGTCGCGACAATGTGATGCGCAAGCTCGAAGCAATGATGATCGTTTGCGATAAGGAAAATGTGTTTATTCTGAGCGGTACGGGCGACGTAATCGAGCCTGACGACGGCGTTTGTGCAATCGGTAGCGGCGGAAACTACGCGCTTGCTGCTGCAAAAGCACTTGTGCGCAACACCAAGTTGTCGGCGGCAGAGATTGCACGCAAGGCGCTGGAAATCGCAGGCGAGATTTGTATTTTTACCAACGACCACATCACGGTAGAGGAGGCGTAACATGACCCCTAAACAAATAGTTGCCGAATTAGACAGATATATCGTAGGTCAATTTAACGCAAAGAAGGCGGTTGCCATTGCTTTACGTAACCGCTATCGTCGCAGTTTGTTGTCACCTGCCGACCGTGAAGAAATCACCCCGAAAAACATCATTATGAAGGGACCTACAGGCGTCGGTAAAACGGAGATTGCACGTAGATTGGCAAAATTGGTCAAAGCTCCGTTTTTGAAAGTGGAAGCCACAAAGTATACCGAAGTGGGCTACGTGGGGCGCGACGTGGAAAGCATGATCCGCGACCTTGTGGAAGTGAGTATTCGCCTTGTGAAGGACGAGAGATATAAGGAAGTTGAGGCGCGCGCACTTGCGATTGCCGTAGATCGCGTGGTGGAAGCTCTGATGAAAGCAGGCACCGACCTGCCCGAAGGTATCAACAAATCCACGCTTAAAGACGAAGTCGCCAAACATAACCTTGACCAGATGAACGTCGAAATTCAAGTTGCGGACATTCCCAAACCCGTGGAACTTCAACCGGGTGCAGGCGAAATAAATCTCGGAAGCATTTTCGGCGATATGTTGCCTAAAAAGACAAAAAAGCGTACTGTCACGGTTGCCGAAGCACTCAAAATCTTTGCATCGGAAGAGAGCGAAAAACTTATCGATCTTGACAGCGTTGAAAGCGAAGCTCTTCGCCGCGCGGAAAACGACGGTGTGATTTTTATCGACGAAATGGACAAGATTGCAGGCAAAACCAATCGCAACGGTCCCGATGTATCGCGCGAGGGCGTACAACGCGATATTTTGCCGATTGTAGAGGGATGTACCGTCAACACCAAGTACGGCAACATCAAGACCGACTATATTTTGTTTATTGCCAGCGGTGCGTTTCATGTCAGCAAGGTAAGCGACCTGATTCCCGAACTGCAAGGACGTTTTCCTGTGCTGGTGGAACTGGACAGTCTTGGCGTGGAGGACTTTGTTAAGATTTTGACCGTGCCTGCAAACGCCATTACCGACCAATACAAGAAATTGTTGGCGGTGGACAACATCGATTTGCGTTTTACCGACGACGGTATTCGCGCCATTGCCGAAGTCGCGTTCGAGCAAAACAACACGCTGGAAGACATTGGCGCACGCAGATTGCAAAGCATAATGGAACACATTGTCGAGGATATCAGCTACGACGTGGAAGCCGAAGGCGAAGCAAAGGTTGTCACCATCGACCGCCCGTACGTGGAAAGCAACTTTACCACCGAATCGCGCAACCTTAAAAAGTACGTTTTGTAACGAATTGTGAACCGTGATTGCCATTCGCAAAATATTTGCCGCGGCAGTCTCGGCAAACAAAAAAAAAATAGATACGTATTGATTTTTTTTTAGTATAAAGAGGATAAAATTATGGCAGAATTACTCAACGGACAACAGCGCAGTATGATGTGCGGAGAAGTGTCCGCAAACGACATTGACAAACAACTTACCCTGATGGGTTGGGTACACCGTCGTCGCGACCTTGGCGGACTTATCTTTCTGCAATTGCGCGACAGAAGCGGTATTGTGCAAGTGGTATTTGACACCGACGTGTGCAGTCACGACCTGCTTGACAAGGCCTCGACCATCAAGTTGGAGTACGTCGTGTCGGTTGTGGGCAAAGTGCGCAGACGTGTCGGCAACAACATCAACCCCAATATGAAAACGGGCGAAGTGGAACTTGTCGCGGAAGAACTCAAAATACTGTCCGAAGCGGAAACTACCCCGTTCAGCGTGGGCGACGAGGGTGCAAACGAGATGTTGCGCCTTAAGTATCGCTACATAGATTTGCGTCGTGAAAAGTTGCAACAAAACCTTGTGTTGCGTAGCAAAATTTGTAAAATCACTCGCGACTACCTGTCCGATTGCGGATTTTTGGAAATAGAAACCCCGATGCTCGGACGTTCGTCCCCCGAAGGCGCACGCGACTATCTTGTACCCAGCCGTGTACATCCCGGCAGTTTTTACGCATTGCCGCAAAGTCCGCAACAGTACAAGCAATTGTTGATGATCGGCGGTATGGACAGATATTACCAAATAGCGCGTTGTTTCCGCGACGAGGATTTGCGTGCCAATCGTCAGCCGGAGTTTACGCAAATCGACCTTGAAATGAGTTTCGTCGATCAGGAAGAAGAAGTGATGCAAATCACCGAAGGCTTGCTCGTTAAGATGTTTAAGGAAGTGCGAGGCGTAACCTTGCCCGAACACTTCCAACGTTTGCCGTGGACGGAATGTATGAATCGTTTCGGATCGGATAAGCCCGACTTGCGCTTCGGCATGGAAATACAATGCATCGACGACCTTGCCAAGGACAGCGGTTTTGTAGTGTTCAAAAATGCCGTTGCCGATGGCGGTACGGTGCGTGCAATCGTGTTGGAAGGCGGTGCAGACAAGCTGTCGCGCAAGGAACTGGACAAGTTGGTGGAGTTTGTCAAGACTTACCGTGCCAAGGGACTTGCCTGGTACGGTTTGGGTGCAGAGGGCGTCAAGTGCAGTTTCGCCAAGGCTGT
This sequence comes from uncultured Clostridia bacterium, assembly GCA_934281515.1. Taxonomy (GTDB): domain Bacteria; phylum Bacillota; class Clostridia; order Christensenellales; family CAG-314; genus Fimimonas. The sequence continues at coordinate 11,120 of CAKQXG010000037.1, forward strand.
TACGGCAGAAGAACTTGCCGCAATATCCGCAAAACTCGGCATGAAGCAAGGCGACATCGCTTTGTTTGTTGCCGACAAGTGGGAAACGGCGGTTGTGTCGTTGGGCGCTTTGCGTTGCAACCTTGCCGCACGCTTCGGCTTGTACCACAGCGACGACTTTGCCGCATTGTGGGTGGTGGACTTCCCGTTGTTTGAGTATAGCGAAGAAGAAGGACGTTTTGTCGCAATGCATCACCCGTTTACAAGCCCCAAAAACGAGGACTTGCCCTATATGCTGTCCGATCCCGCACGTGTACGCGCCAAGGCATACGACGTTGTTATCAATGGTGACGAAATGGGCGGCGGCAGCATGCGTATCTACAATCAGGACGTGCAAAAACTTATGTTTAAAGCACTCGGCTTTACCGACGAACAAATCGCAGCCAAGTTTGGCTACTTCGTTGAAGCATTCAAGTACGGTACTCCGCCCCACGGTGGACTTGCACTCGGTCTTGACCGTCTTGTAATGGTGCTGACCGAAACCAACAATATTAAGGATGTAATCGCATTCCCCAAGATGCAAAATGCAAGTTGTATGATGACCGACGCACCTGCGCCTGTCGATCAAAAACAGTTGGACGAGTTGGAAATCGCCCTTGACATCAAGGAATAGTATGACAGAACAAGCAACGGTAGTGCGCGTCGACGGCGAATTTGCCACGGTACGCATAGGTCGCAACAGTGCATGTGCAAGTTGCGGACGGTGCGGAATGACGGACAGTCAAAAATACGTCGACATCTACGCCACAAACCATGTAGGCGCAAAGGTTGGCGACGTTGTGTGTGTCTCTCTCGCCGAGGCTTCGGCAACGGGACTTGCGCTTGTCGGGTACATTTTGCCGCTTGTGCCTGCCCTGATTCTGATGTTTGTGTCGCTTGGCTTGGGTTGGGCGGATTGGTTGTCTCTTGTGTTGTTTTTTGTCGGCTATGCAACAGGCTTTTGCGCGGTTGCGCTGGTGGACAAACTAAAACGGCACAAGTGGACAAAGCAAGCGGAGATTGTAGAAATTGTTAGCGGTACCGAAACAACGGTACCTGACCAAACGGAGGTAAATGACAATGAAAGTAATTGACGTAACGGAAAGTTTTGACAGCTTTATCGCTGAAAAAGGCGTTGCCGTGGTGGACTTTTGGGCAACCTGGTGCGGACCGTGCAAAATGCTTGCGCCCGTGCTGGAATCGGTTGCCGAACAAATGCCTGCCGTAAGGTTCGGCAAGGTGGACATCGACAAGCAACCGCAACTGTGCGAAAAGTACCGCGTTTACGCCGTGCCTAACGTATGCATTTTTGCCGACGGGCAGTTGGTCGATCGCGTTGTAGGTTTGTCCGACGAGTCGGAATTTGTCGAAACTATTAGTAAGTATATTAAGTAGCGTTTAATGCAATATGGGGAGAAACCTTTGCCGAAAAGAGTTTCTCTCCATTTTCATTTCCAAGTGTTTAGTAAAGTCTTGAGAATAAAAAATAGTTGATCTTGGCTGCCACGATATGATTTTATCCGGATTACTACGCAAAAAGGCAATTTGCAGAATACTATTACACACATAGTACTCTCAAATTGCCTTATTTTTGTTATGTTTTATGCTGTTTTTGTTATTTTTGCCTTTACTGCATATATCGGCTTGCCCATTTCGCGAAACTTGCTTTCGTACTCGGTCACTATGTTTCCTTCGGCATCGGCAGGCAAATCGAGCGTGATGTCAAACGTCTCGAAACCGTTTTCCGCGTAGCTTTCCAACGAGTAATCGAAGAAAGGTTTGTCGTCGGTTTTTTGCCTGATTATGCCGCCGTCTGCCAACAACCGTTTGTACAAGGCAAGGTAGTTGGGCGACGTCAATCGCCTGTTGGCGTAAGTCTTTTTTGGGAATGGGCAACTGAAGTTGAGCAGTATTTCCGTCACCGACTGTTCGGGCAGGTAGTGCAACAGATTCTCTGCGCGGCAGTTGAGAAAGCGCAAATTGGGCAACTGTTCGCGCATGGCTTGCTCGCATCCGACTACAATTACATTGCTCAATTTCTCTAGCGCGATGTAGTTGCGGTCGGAGTGCAACTTTGCCGACTGTATCGCAAACGATCCCTTGCCGCATCCGAGTTCCAGGTACAGCGGATTGTCGTTGCCGAACACCGTTTTGGGGTCGACGACAAAGTTTTTTTCTTCTTCACTCAGGCGATAAAACTCTTCCACCTCGCGGTGCAACAGCACGGGCGCAATTGCCTGCATGCGTTCTTCAAGGTGCTTTTTGTATCTCATTCTCATTGGCGTGTCCTCATGTCGGCTACTTGTTTACATGGCGGTCAAGCTCGTCGATAAACGTTTGCGGGCAAGCGTCGCTAGGCATGCGGTGTCCGTATTTGGACAGGTCTACCGAGCCGAGCCGTACGCTGTCGGGCGAGCAACTGCGTTTAAATTGCTGTGTGAAAAATCTCCATATAAACTTGCGTAACCATTTGTAGATTTCTTCGTCGGAATACTTGCCTGCAAAACTTACGCGTGCAAGCTCATACACTTTGCTCGGCGCAAAGCCTTTACGTATCAACATAAACAGGAAGTAGTCGTGCAGTTCGTACGGTCCTACAAGGTCCTCGGTTACTTGCGCAATCGTTCCGCCGTCTGTCGGTGGCAACAATTCGGGGCTTACGGGCGTGTCAACAACGTCAAGCAGTACTCGTTTCGTTTCTCCGCCTAGTCGTTGCGCTTCGTAGCGTAGCAGACAACGCACAAGCGTCTTGGGTACCGAAGCATTACTGCCGTACATCGACATCTGATCTCCGTTAAACGTTGCCCACCCTAGCGCAAGCTCGGACATATCGCCCGTGCCAAGCACAAGTCCGTTTGTCTGGTTGGCAATGTCCATCAACACTTGCGTGCGCTCGCGTGCCTGGGCGTTTTCGTAGGTGGTGTCGGTCACCGACAGGTCGTGTCCGATATCGGCAAGGTGCTGTTTTACCGAAGTCGTAATGTCGATTTTGCGCACGGTTGTGCCAAGACAGTTTGCCAATGCAACCGAGTTGTTAAGCGTACGTTCGGTCGTGCCGAAGCAGGGCATTGTCACCGATATTATATCGCTTGCAGGACGATGCAACAGGTGCATTGCCCGTGCTGCCACAAGCAGTGCAAGAGAGCTGTCCGTGCCGCCGCTTACGCCTACAACCACAGTGGTTGCGCGTATGTGTTCTATACGACGTGCCAATCCGTGCGACAGTATTGAAAGGGCACGTTCGCAACGCTTGCTTTGTTCGGCTTTGTCGGCAGGCACAAACGGGGTCGGGTCGTACTTGCGCGTTACTTTGTCGTCGCCACGCAGTGCAAAAGGTACCTTCACGTAGCCGTCGGTCTGTACGTGGCACATCCGTCCGCGCTCGTTTGCGACAAAACCAAGGTCGACTTGCGCTTGTGCGTAGCCGCCTTCAAAGGGTTGCGCTTCGTCCAGCATCTGACCGTTTTCGCAAATCATGTCGTGTGCGGAAAACACCGTGTTGCCCGTCGACTCGCTTGGACCGGACGACGTGTACATGTACACCGTGCCTGTTTTTGCCGATTGTATTTCTATCATTTTGCGGCGGTAGTCGGCTTTGACAATGGTTTCGTTGCTTGCCGACAGGTTAAGTATCATGTTGGCACCTGCGGCGCAGTGGCGGTTGGACGGACTGTCGTACACCCACACGTCCTCGCAAATCTCGATTGCAAAGCGGAAGTCGGGCATTTCCGTGTCGACAAAAATAATGTCGGTACCAAACGGTACTTTTTTGCCGTCAAACTCTACGTAGTCAACAAAGTTTTGCGCAGGAGTAAAGACACGCTTTTCGTAAAACTCGTTGTAGTTGGGCAGATTGGCTTTAGGTACAAATCCAAGTACTTCGCCGTGAAAAACCACTGCGGCGGCATTGTACATCGCGCCATTGGACGAAGCAAGCGGCAAACCGACGACAATCACAATGTCAAGTTCGGCAGTCTCGGCGGCAAGCTTGGCAAGCCCATGCATGGCGGCGGCACGCAACGTGCCGAGAAAGAACAAATCGTCGCAGCAGTAACCCGTTATTGCCAGTTCGGGAAACAACGCCAACTTTACGCCGTCGGCATGTGCGCGTCTGACATCTTCGATGATGCGGTCGACGTTGAAGTTGACGT
>CAKQXG010000038.1 GCA_934281515.1 uncultured Clostridia bacterium
TTGTCTTGCAGTACGTCGCAAATCAATGCAGCTCTGTTTTGCCAACCATATTCCTCCTTGTCACTGTCGGAGATACACTTGACGTTGAATGTCAGCACCGACTGCGTTGTCAAATTTTCGTCAATTTCGATTTTTCGACTACACGTTGTCAAATACGACCAATTACAGATACACACAATGCCAAGCGTGACGCAACAAATCAGCACTGCCACGGCAACAATAACCTTCTTTTTCATGGTAGTCCTCTTGCAATAAGTATACAACAAACAAATTGAAATTGCAATACGGCAATGAAATTATTTTAAACAAACTACGCCGACTTAACCGCGTATCTGTTCGGCGTCTGTTATCATAGCGGCAACTTCCATCGATATATCGTTGAGCGAGCAATCCAGTTTACCGACAAGCCATTGTTTATAAGCATTAACTATGCCTCCCGTGAAATAACTTACGCGAATTGCAAAACTGCTTTTTTCGCGTATATATTGCGGAATGTCGGGATCGTTTTCCATAAACTCCGCAAAGATTTTCTTTAATTTATCCAAAAACGCGTCAGAACTGTCGATTGTAATCAATTGTCTGTACAAATCAACATCGGCTTCCAGAAATCGACTTATCTGTAACAATAAGGGTGCCGGATTTTTGAAAAAAGCCGAATATTGAAAGTCCTTTAGTATACTCATCATTTTGTCTATCACGTCGTTTTCTATCTCTTCCACCACGCCTCTGACATCGGTATAATGAGCGTAAAAGGTTGTCCTGTTGATGTCGGCAAAATTACACACGTATGCTTTTTTTCGTAAATTTGCCCAACGAAAGCAATGATACGACAGACTTTGTATCATATCTTTCGGACGAAGTAAAAACCGTGTTTGGCGACGACGCATACATAACGGGCGAGGTGGTTTCAACCTACGACGTGCAACAATCGTTCAGTCACGACAACCTGTTTATTACCGTGTTTACGTTGGTGTCGATTTTCGTCATCGTAATGGTAATCTTCCGCTCGGTGTCATTACCAGTGTTACTTGTGGCTGTGATTCAAGGCGCAATCTTCATCGCAATGAGCACACAACTGCTTGGCAACGGAATTTTCTTTATGAGTTACATCGTCACAACCTGTATACTGATGGGCGCGACCATCGACTACGGCATACTGATGTCCACAAACTACGTGTCTTACCGCGGATTGTACGACAAGAAACAAGCACTGGTACTGTCCGTAAAGGCGGCAATGCCCACCGTATTTTCGTCAGGGTTGATATTGACAGTTTGCGGATTTGTAATACACTTTATTTCTAACCAAAGCTCCATATCCACAGTCGGTCTATTGCTTGGGATAGGTACTATTTGTTCGGTAGTGATGATTACGGTCGTGTTACCGTCCATGCTGTACCTGCTTGACAAATTTGTCCTTGCGCTGTCGCTGAAAAAGAAAAATAACGACTAGTCAAACGCACTACGACAAAACAAACAGGCAAATGCTTGATCACAAACAAGCTTCAACAACACAAAACGCACACGTTTTTTGCATACGTGTGCGTTTTTTCGTTACGATTTACTCGTTTGCAGCCTGTCTTTTTGCCATTTTTTGCCAACTGATAAAACCGTAAATATCGTTAGCCAAAAATGCCACAAAGCACACCACAACCGATAGATAGGACTTGTTTTCTAGCGTTGCCAACGTCCACAACACAATCAGCACAATGTCGTTTGCCGCGTAACCGATTGCGTAGTACGGACTTCTGCGAAAAGTAAGATACACAGCCAGGAAACTCGTCGTTACGGATATTGTACTAGGCACTATGTTTTTAGTATCGAATGCGTCAAGAATAAAGTAAAATACCAACGTTACCACTGCGGCGACAATCCACATAATCAACGATTCGCCTTTTTTAAGATGGTTAACCTTTACTTCTGCCTTATTGCCGTTGTATGGGTTACGCAACCAGGAAATCAATGCAACAACCGCCATTGGCATGGTCATGCAAACATAGGTCAACATCTCGCCGTAGTAGGTAAACACAAACGATATGTACCCGTAAAGCAAACTGAACACAATCATCAGTACTTGCCCTATCGGATTGCCCTTTGCATTGAAAACAAGCGACGTTACTCCTATGAGCGACGCGGCAAGCGTAAGGTAGTTTTGTCTGTCGAAAATGCAAAACGATGTAACAATCATCGCCACGGATACGCACCACAACACAATTTCCGCTACCGAAAAATACTTCACAAGCGTTTTGAGATACTCCATGCTTCCTCCACAAAAAAATAAGCACCCACATACTTATCTTCAAAGACCTAACGATAAGTATATGAATGCTCTGCATTCTTGCCCGGTGGCAAAACTTGTATTCAACTGTCCGTATAGTACCATACGTCACGGATATTGTCAAGGTTTAAACGCGAAATATTGCTTAAAAATTTTCATGCGTGTAGTATAATGTCGAACGCAACATTTTGCTGTGTGCACAACAAATTTTCCGAGCAAAAACTGTCAACAGACAACCGACAACAAACATAGCAAGGGCACCGACAAGGCAGAATGTACCAAGTTGTACGTCAGTCATTCGTTCTGCATAGACATCCACTTGCACGCCTAAACCCATAAACCTGATTTGTTTAAACACGCTACAACAAAGAGCATACAGCAAATGCGCCCTTCGTGAACTATATAATAGACAACCACCGCCACTGCAATGCCGATGTATTGTCGCGCTCGTTTAGACATAACCAATTGCTCCTTGCCACTGTTCCGTCGGCGAACGTTTTTTTGTTTTGAGAGATACTCTATTTCGCTACAAAAATGAATTCGGATTTGAGTTAAACTACGATGATTTTTAATACGTATGCTTTTTTTAGTCACATTTTTCCAGTGCCACAAGGTCGGAACGTTGGTACATGTTGTGACCGGGCAACCCTTTTTTGTAACGCCAACATACGATAGCTTCGCTAAGTGTGCGGCCTTGGTTGTCGGCAAAAAAGTCTCTCACGTAGGTATTGTACTCAAATTGTTTGTCGATCGTATTTTTACAATGTTTTTTCTCCGCAACAATTGAATAATATGCTTGTATTGCCTCGCCGTAGGTTTTGCCCGCATTTGCCTTCAACCATTTTTGAAACGTCACATTGAAAGAAAAACCATTGCCTATCTTCTGTTTGAAAAAGGCTCTGTGCAGTTCGGAGCACACAATGTTTTGTTCTATCACTGTGTTTTCCGTAATCTCGTTGACATTTACATCGATCTTTCTTTTGGCTTTTGCGTTGTTTAGCACCAAGCCTGTATCGAGAAAATACGCCACTCTGTCGCTAAGTTCCGCTTTACTGCCTTGCGTCGGTAGTCCGTTTTGTCGACAAAACTCCACCAATTCCGATTTCAGGTAGTAGTAGTTTTGAAAAGTTTCTTTATCTGAAATATTACTCAACATCGGCCTTTCGCTCATTGCATTTTCTCCTAAACCGTATTTACTTTGCGAAGTCGTCGCTAAACGCTTCTACGCAAAACATGTTGCGCCTGACAATGCTATATGCAAATCTTCGTACCAGTATGAAGATATGACAAACGGTCACCGAGACGAAGTTTCAGTTGTTCGTACGCTTTTGTGCCCGTGCAATGACATGTATAGAACGTCGCTCCTGTTTCCGCAAGACGTTTTGCCACATTGTCTATGTAGTCGGCTCGCTCGTACCGTTTACTTGTCGGTTCGTACAGATGAAAGCCACCAACCACCGCCGTAGGATACGCACCTGCAACCGTGCGCGACTGTTCTAGAATGTTGACAATACCGGCATGTGCGCAACCGCAAACAAGCACGTTGTTGCCACATGAATTGACAACGAGATTTTGCTCATGCCGAAAGTCGTCCGCAACTATCTTGCCGTCGCGCCCGACAAACAAATTGCTGTCCGAACGGGGTAAAGGAAAGTTGCAGTACACATCGGAAAACAGCGTGATTTCATCATCGACAACACAGTGTTCGTCGGTAAATACGAACATGTCGCAACAAGCAAGTTTTTTGTCAATACCTGCGTAGAAAGGCACTCCCAACACCTTGACATAGTGTGGTTCGACGGCTTGCGAACGTATGTAGATTGCTGCCTTTCGGTTTATGTGCAAAAAATGCTTTAATCCGCCGCAATGATCGACATGCCCGTGAGAAATTACCGCAATGTCCACGTCGGCAATATCTACACCGAGTTTTTGAGCATTTTTTACAAACAAATCGTCCGGTCCCACATCAAACAAAATCTTGTGTTTATCAGTCTGAATGTACAGGCTTAACCCGTGTTTGCACTTCAAGTCGGCATTTGCCGCAGTTGTGTTTTCCAATAGTCCGATTATTTTTATCATATCCGCTCTTGTTTTGTCACTGCCTGTTTTGGCTCGCGTAGTTGATTGAGCCTATCCACCACAGACGGATTATTTGTGGCGATGCGCCCCAACGTCGGACAACCGTCCATTTGTTGACAGTCGGCACAAGTAGCCAATCCCTTGTCTTTTACACAGTTATGTACAGGACAAAGTCCGTCGCAAAACGGCGTTTTAACTCCGTCAATTCGGCACCCTGTACAGTTGATCATATCCGCAGTGATAGCCACTCCGTTTAGCCTTGTCCACAGCTCGGCGGTTTTCTCGCGCAAAGCGTTGTCGTTTGTAATAGTTGCAATCCGTGCGTCGCACTGTTCGCAATCCAATCCGCAGCAGCCAATAAGTTGGTTTGTGTTTTTCACAGTTATCTCCATAAATCGAAATTTATTTTGTTTTTGCAAATCACATCATAAATAGTATCCACATCATTTAGGTCTAAAGTACTCGACTCATATTTTTTTGATAATAATCTCATATCCCTTTTGACCATTTCTGTCAACTCCTACTTTAATCTTTCCTGACCGCAAGGCAGTAGTTGACGTGTTCAAAAGCTTTCATTTCTGCCCCTACACTATCGATAACGTCCCTTTGAATGTCATTCGGCGTCAACAATTCAAAAATCAGGAAACCGTGCTTTTCCAGCAGTTTTTCGAGTTCTCTGTAAGAAAACGCCGATTGCATCGGCTCACCGCCCGCTTTTGCCATCATAACGGTGTTCTGCACTCGTCTTTCGGTAGCATCGAAGAAATTTTCGTCTGGATAATCGAACACAAGGGTGCTGCCGTCCGAACAAAGTGATGAAAGTTCGGCAAGCATTTTATCTATTGCCTCCATTGAAAGATAATACGTCACACCCAGCCACGAGAAAAAGGATTTTACTTTCGGATTAAAGCCGTCGGCAATCAGGCGTTCCGTCAGGCTGTCCGTTGTAAAATCTACAGGAACAAAGGTGAGATTGTCGGGGATCGTCCAACCGGCACGAGCTATTCTTACCTTTTTGTCTGCCTGCGTCAATGGATGATCGACCTCGAATACCTTGTATTCAGATACAAAATCCGTTTTACGAAAAGCGAATGTGTCCAGTCCGGCACCGAGAATGACATATTGTTTTGTGCCGATCAAAACAGCCGTTTTCAGGGCATTCTCCGTATATGCCGCGCGACACAGTGGCGACGGAGCAATATGTACGTTCACAAGTCGGCGCAACACTTCCTTCGGCTCTTGGTTTTGTGTATCGATTCCCGGTTCAAAGAACTGCTCTCCACCCAGAATATAACCCTGAACAGCGGCATATTCTTCGTCCGTCATAAGTCCTTTGGCAAGATAATCGGCAAAAACCGGATGTTTTTCGTTTTCTGCGTGAAACGCCCGTCCGAACGAGCTCATCAAGGCGGTAATACTGGCTTTGTTATTCATTTTCGTTCTCCATATTTCTTTTCCATTCTTTTCGTGTGTATATTAAACAATTCCAGCGCGCGCGCCTGAATAAACGATATATCCGTTTGATCTACATATGCAAAATCGCGTTTGATCTGTGCAGAAGCTACTGCGTGACTGTCGCTCGCCCTGCTTTCATCCGCTTCCGCCAGAAACTTCTGCAATAAGCTCGAATCGCTTGAATAACGGAGTTCCACAAGTTTTGCCCGATATTCCAACTCTGCGGGAGTGATTTCAGGGAATTGTTTCATATCTACGGTATGTTGAGCTTCGTGTTTCAAAAGAGACACAAGGAACTGCTCGCTTTCAAAATCATACGCCGTTTCAATGCAATTAATCATGCCGTCCGACGAAGCCCAACCTTTCGTACCGTACCTGCCGAAAGTTAAATAATCCATCCAACTCCGAAATACAAATCCTTTAAGAACGTTTACTGTATATCCGGCAGTTCCGTTCGGCAGTTCGACGTTGTAGACGGTCGGAATGGTATCGCGCCAAACATAAGGACCGTAATACCCTTGAGTTTTCCCGAAAAGTGTCTGATAACCGTTTTCTTTGAACACCGTTTTAAGCTTTTCGGTCAAGAGCGATTCATCCGTATTCGGCATATCCATAAGCGCTTTAATTTGCGTCAGCAAGTCGTTTCTCGACTTTCATAATCCACCATAATTTCCATATTTTCATTCTCTTCATTAAGCTTATACAGAAATTCACGACACGCTCCGCAGGGTATTCCGCTTCCGCCACCAAACGGCGCTTTGTTCCGAAAGGCAATCAACCGTTTTATTCTTGTCTGACCGCTGCTTGCATACATATTCAATGCGGCGACTCGTTCGGCACACAGGTTCATTACGCCACTGCACGCCTCAATGCAAAAGCCGGTATAGATTGTTCCGTCCCCACTTTCCAAAGCGCATACCACATGATGTGCTTGGATAAAAGGACTTACATCACTCGGATGATATTCTTTTTCTGCCATATGATAGAGCTTTTCCCATATATCCATATCGTTCACCAGAGTTTCAATGACCTATCGTAGTAACCATACGTCAATTACTTTATTCTTTGACAACCTCGTCAAGCGTCACGACAGAGCAACCCTTACTTTCATAATACGCAAGCATTTCGGGCAGCTTCTTTTTGTCGTAACTTGTAATACAGTCCGACAGTACGTGAACGGTATAGCCGCTTTTCGTCATGTTGAAGCAGGTGGACTTTATACAGGCTGCGGCATCCGCACCCACGATATAAAAATCGGTAATATCGTGTTCCTTGATGAAAGCTACAAACCCTTCGCTTGTCAATGCATTGCTTTTTGACTTTGTAAAAATATGGTCGGATACCACTTTCAGTTCAGGCACAAACTCCGCTCCGTGTGTGCCGGGTTTAAAGGTTCTTGTCCCGTCCGACAGATTGTTGTGCCTGATATAAACGACATGCAATCCCTTTTGAACCGCCCAATCAATCGCTACATTAACTTTTTCAATGATCTCTTTGTAATTCTTTGTGATGTCGTTTTGCAGGTCGATAACGACAAGCGCGCTATTATTCATTCCGTGTTTTCTCCTTGTCTGATTGATATAAAAATGCACGATATGACTATCCGCCGACCCGGTTCAAAGTTTGTGCTCATACCATTTATTATCGATTTGCTCGCAACCAAGTGCATCGACGATAAGTTCTTTCATGCGTTTTAGAATAACTCTTTTTGCCCTGCGTACGGCTCAATCACTAATCCCTGCGAGCGACAGAAACTTTTTGTCCGACTGAATACTCTGCGTAAGAAACTGCCCGTCTTTAAACAGCGCATACGCCGTAACGGGTGCGGGGACGTTCTGCGCCTCTTCTTTGCTTATTATGTGTACGGCTTTGAGCGAAATGCCGTGTTCCTTTGCAACTTCCCGGACTTTGGGCACCCAATAATACGTAAACGGGCATTGATCGGTATAGTAAAGAACAAAGCCGTTTTCGTCAGTCTTAGGATGCTTGGCGCATTCTTTGAATTTCGGCAACTCGGCGTTCGCAACAAGCGGCAAATACATAAGGTTTATTCCGCAATCGGATACGTCCGCAGTTTTGAAGCCCTTGTGAGCGAGGAAATTCGGATCGGCGAGAAACTCCCGCTTTCGTCCTTCGGCGCAAAGTATGCAAACGCCTTTCTTTGCCTGCGCCACCGCGTCACGGATACACTCGGCAAGTAGGTCGTTTGCATATCCGTGCCCTTTCATTGCGCCTGCAATCCACATACAGTTGATGTAAAGCCAGCCGTCCGCATCAATAGGTACCCACGCATTCTCTGCAGGAATATACTCGATAAAACACTTTCCTCGCTCCTCGCTGCGGTAAAAAACAAGACCTTCGTCCAGGCGTTGTTTGAGCCATTCCTTTTTGGCAAGACTCTGCTTGCCGGACATAGCGCAACAGATATGTTCCTTGTCGATATTTTCTTTTGTTATACGGATGTATTTCATAAGTTTCTCCTTTCAAGTCTTTCAACACAAAACTGCTCATGCAAAAAAATAGACTCAATACAAAGCGATTTATCGATTTGCACTGCGTCTAAGCGTCCGGCATTTTGATTTCTTCGATTTTTCCGTCCTTATAACGTATCACACAGGTGTATTTGCATTTCGGACAGAATAACGGAAAGTCCTCCGGCACCGTATGTGGTCGTATTTGAGTTCTTGTTTTGCCACCGCATTTCGGACAGCAAAGCCAATCGATTTTTACATTTTCTTTTTCTACCATTCGGAACACCTCAATTCATTTGACGTTTTTACATCGGTAACGCTTCAAACCCAGCCTTCATAATGTCGGCAACCTGCAAAAACAACACAGGAAGATGCTCCGTTTCATCTTTTCTGCCGATAAGATAATCCACAATGGTTTCCTTAATCTGACCGATGACCGACACGGCGCGGCTGAAAATTTCAGAAGCTTCCAAAAATGCTTTATCTTGATACTCCTTTCCGAGATTCTCCAGCACCACAGACACTTTATCGAAACCGCCGCCGAATGCGATATTGTCAGGCTCATCTATGCCACGAAGAGCATTTGGAATCGTGGGGACTGTACCGAAAAACTGCACCATCTGATAAAGCTGTTTATCGTAATCTTCGCGAGATAGTTCTTTTTTCCAGTATGGTAGTTCTTTTATAAATTTCTCAAATCCACGGCAACCGATAAAACTGACCGATGAATGCAAAAATAGTTCCTTTTTCTGCGCAAAGGCTTCCTTGGCAATCTCGTATTTACCCTTGTTTGTATGCATCCGAATCGTCCATACCGTGTTGGGTTTTGAAAGTCCGGGATAAAAACAATCCATGGCAAGCTGAAGCTCATCATAAGAAATAACCTGCGTATCTATCCTACCACAGTCGTTGAAAAACAACAATTTTTTATCATCGTCATAACCGGTTACCAGCTCATAATGGAACGGGATATGCTCTTTATGATAGATTTTCTCGAAGTGAGGCAGATAGAACATATCTAACGCACCGATCATACATGGAAATCCTGCGTCAATCTCGGATTTGATTTTTGCCAGGGCCTTCTCAAAAGTCTTGTATTCGTATATCTTGTAATCAAATCCCACGATAGGCGCAAGGAACTCATACATCTGTCGCGTTCTACCGTCGCCCAGTGCTACCATACGTTTGAGTTTCGCCTTTGGCGTTTTCATATAGCAGAACGAGCCGAAACTGCTCAGCACGTAGAAGAATTTAGGCGGTAGCGTTTCGCCTGTATCTCTAATATATAAATCTTCTACTCCGTTCCACATACACGCATAATCGTCCATGTGATGTGGAACTGCAAGGATTTTTTTCATTCGATTACTCCTTGTAACAGCGAATTGTCAATAATGTTCGTTTATATTTTTCTAATAGAGTAGCATTGACAAGAAAACGTTAAATCGGCACCTCAATGATTTACAAAATCAAGAAGTCCGCTTGCGTTTTTCATAAACTCTTTCATGCCATTTCTTCCTGTACTGCCAATATCGCACCTCTATATGCACGATCCAAATGTGAATTTATAATTTCTTCGTCATATTTAAGCGAATTGTTAGCTATGATACTCGCATATCCGTGAGCAAACAGAAAAACCGTCAAAAAGACCTTTTTTGTCTGTTCCATACTTATACCCAACGCTTCCTGCATAGCCGAAAGGACAGGAATAAGTTCATCGGCATCTATCAGTTCAAGCATAGTATTACCGTTGAAAAAATTCGACTGAAAAAGAAAACGAAACAAATGCGGTTCTTCGATTGCAAAGCGGATATAATTAAGACCTATCCCAAGCATAGCGCCGTTTGGACTGTCGCTTATATTCATAAGATATTCGGAGTGATAACAGTCCGCCTTTTTATATACCGCCCTTTTCAATTCTTCAATCGTTGCGAAATGATACATAACCGGCTGCGTGGAACAATTCAGCTTTTCCGAAACGGTCCTTGCATTGATGTTCTCTGCCCCCGTTTCACGGGCTATTTCAAAAGCAGCGTCGATTATCATTTCTTTCGTGGCTTTCACTTTTGCAGGCATACTCGCACCTCCACACATAACTCAAATTATGTATAATTCAAATTATACATCGAGGAGTTGCGTTTGTCAAGTGTGAAAATGCAAGTTTTACACTTTTTTAATTCGGTTTACTCTTAGTGTTCAAGTCCTGCCGTAGAATACACTCCGGGTGTACGGTCATTATGTTTGGGATAAAAAACGAGTAACGGCTTGTCCGCTACTCGGTATTATATTTCTATTTTTTGTAGGGCAAATCACTGTCAACTACTGCCCCATTAACGCCGATAAAAGCAAGCGACTCTCTGTCATTTACACAAAAATTCAAATCCTGCACAGTTTTACTCTGCCGAATTTTTTGTTCGGGTGCTCGATTTTGATAATGTCCTTTCACTATCATTTCTTTGGACATTTGCCGTTTTAGCGTTTCGGTTGATCGCTTTCTGCTCCGTATGTTTTAAAAAACTGCTTGATATGACGTTCGACCAGAGCAACGACTTCCTGCTCGCGTTGCGGTTCGCGGTCGCAAAGATTGATCCATACCGAAACAGGCAGACAAAGTTGCGCCGCCATTATTTCGACATCACCGTCGACAAGCTTGCCTTGTCCGACAAGGAAACCGACAAAACCAGTAAAGTAATGCATGACGTCGGTATATGTTTGTTTGGTTTGCAGCGCGCTCAATTCCTTGTTCTGAAACTGTTCCAACACGAGCATTTTGCGCGACTTGGCAACGCTCGGATTGTGCAAAACAAAACGGATATGTCCCACAACAGCCTGCAAAATCGTATCTATCGTAAGGTTTTGCTTGTCCTTGGTAAACTCGGGATCACTCCAATCGGCATTGGCAAAAATCGATCGTCTGTCGTACTGCTCCAACGTGTCGTGTACCAAAGTGTCAAGTATTTCCTGCTTGCTTGAATAATGGCTGTACATCGTAGCCTTGCGTATGCCAACCGCCTCGGCAATTTGCGCAATCGACGTACCCTCATATCCCTGTACCGAAAACAAGTCCAATGCCGCGTCGAGTATTTGCTGCTTAGTGCTTGCCTTTTCCATTACGCCACCTCCGCTACGCTCCGACTAATTTGCCAATGTATTTTTATTTACCGTTATATTATACCTACCGAACGTTCGGTTGTCAAGCATTTGTAAGAAGATAAAGGAAAACTTTACCTATCCGATCTTTCCACACAAACAGACATCGGCAAATACACTTCGTCAAATTGACCGATTGAGTAGCCGACCGCCGAAAAAAACGCGTCGTTTCAAGCAATAATGCACTTGAAAGTACACGTTTTTTGAATACGTATATGATTTTTTATCACAAAACGACCCGTACTCTATTCGTAATCGAAGATACATTTTTTGTCTATGTACTTGCCGAACTCAGCCTTCCACGTCTTGTGCAACGCACTGTCATCCCACGTCGAAAGTGCGTTTTTGTCCATATGCAACATAATCGCCAAGTCGTATCTGTTGTCACGCGGAATGACATTTTCCTTTATTTCAACGCCGAGCACTCCCGCAACCTTCGTAGCGTTGCCAAACAAATCGCGCACCCTGGCAGCGAAGTCCGCTTTGTCCGCATCGGGAAGCCATTTTACAATTATACAATGAGTCATAACTCGCCTCCGTTAAGTTCAAACCTATTTGTCATCGCTTCCCGCAATACTCAACCTGCGACGTAACGTTGCTTTTACTTTGTCTATGTCACTGTCGGTCAGTAGCGGAATAAGGTCGTTTATTTCTTCAACGCTTTTGTCCCACCACCGAAATTGCAACAAAAGTGCAGTCATTTCGTCGTCGAAACGTTTGCGCACAAGACGCGCAGGATTGCCAACCACTATCGAATAGGGAGCAATGTCGGAGCCGACCACGCTGTTTGCACCTATTATGGCGCCGTCGCCGATATGTACCCCGGGCAGAATGACGGCGTTTTGCCCTATCCAAACGTCGTTACCAATCACGGTGTTGCCTTTAAGCGGCATGTCGGTTTTGTCCGGTGGATTCATGCGCCAGCCACGCTGTGTGTAAAACGGGTATGTGGTAACACAGTTCATCTGATGATTTGCACCGTTCATTACAAATTCCACACCGTCGGCAATCTGACAGAACTTGCCGATAATCAATTTGTCGCCGTTCCACTCGTACAGGTGGGTAACGTGGCATTCAAAATCGCTGTCGGCAATATACGTAAAGTCCCCTACAACTATGTTGGGATTTTTCAATGTCGGTCTGACATATATTTCCTTGTCATAGCCGATGACAGGGTGTATCACGTCGGGGTCGGGAAACGTCGTTTTATCCATATTTTCTCCGTAAGCGGCGACAACACCGCAGTTTATTTCGCCTTGTTTTTGCGCTCCAGTAGTCTTACTATCCGAGTGCGATTGTAGCGTTGTATCGCAACGAACATCAAATCGAAAGCGGCTGCCAACACCGACGTGACGACAAACACGGCGTGTGCGTCAAACCACAAACATTCAACAAGCGGCACAAAGCTCAACAACACTATCGTTTCGTGTACAAGCTCCGCCTGACACATTGCTTGCGCAATTTCGTCCCATGAGTGCAGATGCGGGTCGAATTGCGTCGGATCATATGTTGGTATTTTGCCCTTCCACTCGGCAATTTTCAACTTGTTGTATAACGCCATCTCCGCCTTGCCAACGCGGTACCACCGCTTGTTGTAGTCTGCTTTGTTGTGCATAACGGACGAAAAGACCAATGCGACCAGCAATCGCATTACAAAGTGGTAGGCAAACGTACCGAACGTGATGGCAAGCGTCAAAAACACTTCGCCCTGTCCCATGCAGTACAGCACCGACACAACCACTGTTACCGCAACTAACAGTGCGGTAAACCAAATCAACTTTTTTGACATACAAATCCTGCTTTTGCACACGCGTGCAATAATTTTTGACAATGTTACTTACCTAAGAGAATTATATCACAAAACAGACCCGAAATCAATGCAAAGATTGCTTTTTAGTACAAAACCACAAATTTGTCAGTCACCTTTACACGAAACAACACGCAATAAATACACTTTTCAATTATAATAACTGGCTTTCGCGTTTTTGCCAGACACGATTTACTATAATCTTATTATACAAATTTTTTTCTCACTAAAAGTATTTACAAATTCTATTGTGTAAGATATAATATAAACGAGTTTATATAAACCAATTTATATTATTGCAGAGGTATTGAAGAAATGCCACGAAGTGTAAGTATCACAAAGGAAAGAATTCTTACGGCGGCGTTAGATATTCTGATTAGGGACGGCTATTTTGCCGTAAATATAAAAAGTATTGCAAAAGAGTTAAACTGCTCTACCCAACCCATTGCATGGCAATTCGGCAATATGGAAAACATGCGAGAAGCTTTAACCGAGAAAGCCGTTGCATATTCTAATCAGAAAATGATGCCTACTTCCAAAAACTGTTTGAAAGCATTTTGGCAGATTGGTTGTGCGTATATCGACATTGCTCTTGACGAACCAAACCTATTCCGTTTTGTATACATGGGCGAAAGTAGAATTTATTGCAGAGGCGACTACTCTTCTATCTTGACCGACAATGGCAATGCTTATCTGATCGATCAATTGTACCCGTTTCTCGATATTGAAAAGGTACAGGCGGAGAAATTGTTGCAAACGATGATTGTATATACGCACGGGATTACATCTTTGGTTGTTGCCGGGGTTTTGAATTGTACAAAAAAGCAAGTGCGTAACCTTGTTAAAGATTTCGGACTAGAACAAATATCTCTTACGGGAACGAAGTTGGATACCGCGACTATTTTGACGTATATAACTCGGGAGCAATTATGAAAAAAAGTGATTTGATTTTAGTTGCTATATTGACCATACTGATTGCATTTATGGACATATCGGGCATACCGAGCACACTATTTGTAAGCATTACAGTTGCAGACATCGACCCAATATACTTCGCGCTGATGGTAAACTTTTTGATTATCGGCGCAATCGCTTTTTTGTATCTGAGATTTTTGTGTCCCGAATGGAAATTAGGACTTGGCAAAGACGGATTGGCAGACGGACTGAAAAAATACGGATTACTCGGCGTTGGCGTTGCGCTTGCAGGCTTTGTTGCATTTTTGGTAGGCTTGTTACCTTTTGACAAACATCCGTCAGTTGCGAAGGTCATTGTAGAGGGAGTTGTTTATTATGTAGGCGTTGCCATTGTAGAAGAACTTTATGTGCGTGGGTTGCTGCTTAACTTTATCGAAAAACTTTTTGACGGCAAAAAGCACGCAACGTTGATTGCCGTAACGTTGTCGTCTGTTGTTTTTGGAGTCGGACACATATTCGGCACGCTTGGGCAACCGATAATAGTAATTGTCAGTAAGGTTGTGTGGACAGTCGGCATGGGCATTTTCTTTGGAACCGTGTACAAAAAGACGGGCAATCTGTGGGTGCCGATTATCTTTCACTTTTTGGTAAACGTAGGCGCCTTGCCCTACCAGTTTTCTACGCTGCAAGGCTACGCCGATCTGACCCTATACATAATAGTACCGATCTACATTGTACTGGGCGCATATAGTCTTTATGAATTGCAAAAGCCCGCTACCACAAAAGATTGGAGTAATTAAAACGATTTCCAACCACTGTTACTACCTCTAACACAACCCACTCCACTTATATTTGCGTCTGCACATCTACACAAACCGAGCCGACTGACTTCATCGACAAGCGCCATTGCAAAACTTTGCCACATCGACATACTTAAAATTGGGGTCAAGTCGAGAATTCGACTTGACCCCAATTTGTAGGTATCTGGTGCCGTGTGGCATAATTTGTACGAACCTGTGTTAGAAGAAATAGCGGTTTTATCCGCCGTTTCTATCTCTTTTTCTGTTTTTGTGACGTGTTCTTT
>CAKQXG010000039.1 GCA_934281515.1 uncultured Clostridia bacterium
TCGTCCTGCAAAATGACAAACTCGTTTATTACGTCGCCGACAAGTTTAAGCACTTCGGTAAGCACCTCGATGTTTACACTACGTCTGTTAGTGTAATCTTCAATTACCGTTTGCGGTACGTTTAACAAGGCTTTCTGCGACAAATACTCTTGTTTGTCGATCAAGCCGTCCTGATACTTATGCTCGTTGATGCCGTACTTGAAGATTCGTTCGCCGTACTGTGCGTAGTAGTCGGGTTCTTCGTCGGAAGAGGAGTATGTCGGACAACGCATTACAAGCGAGAAAGCAAAAATCTTCAATTTGGGATTGTTGCGTTTGATTGTTTTGATTACTTCGATGCGCGACGAAACTTCTTCCACGTCCATATGATGTAATCTTGACGGTACCAACCCGCCGTACAACAACATATCGACGGCAAGTATCAGGTAGTCGGCGTCGGCGCATTGTTCGGTCAAAAATGCCGCAATTTTTTGATAGTCTGCGGGCCTCTTTTTAAGTCCGAGCATCGACGACGGCGGACAAACCAGATTTATTTTGTTGTTATCCTGTGCAAGAAACTGACAAAAAATATTGTTACACGGACGTTCGTCAAGTGGTAAATATACGATTTTTTCCATGTTTGTTCCTTTGTATTTTGTTTTTACTTTTCAGCCAGGTAGTCACGCAACATCACGTAATGGGTCGGCACGTGAAACTTGCCGCACATTGTCGGATTAAGCGCAAACAAGTGCTTTTCCATCTCGCCTCCGTCGGTTTCCAAACGATAGGCGTTGAAATAGATTTGTTCGACGGGCATGTTTAGCCTGTTCTTGTCTACGGCAATGCAAACAACGTACCCGTCGGGCGTTTGGGCGGTGTTTGAAGTAAAAAAGCAGTCCTTTTCGTCGACAAAATCTATGTGCAACTTTGCCGCGCCGTCATCGTCAAGTTCCGTTACCGTCATTTTGGCAAGCATCTCCGCATTGTCGGTGTTTACTTCCAACTCGTAGTAGGTTTTACGCAGGGGGTCAGTGCCGATAAGCACCTCCACCGCATCACCGCAGGAATGTATGTCGTTGTAGTTGCCGTAAGGACAGTAGTAGTCGCTATGCTCTGCCACAAAGTCGAAATATATGTACCGCTCGTCTTGCGACACGTCCAAAGTGGTTTTGTACACGGCGGGACTGCCGTCGCGATTGTTTTTAAGTAAGTATTTCATACATCGATATGACTTTTACGAAGTTACGGTCGCCTAATACCGACAAAAGCGCGCTAAATCGCATACCACGTGCCATAACTCTCGTAATTCACCTAAAACTCGGGGTCGTAGTGTTGTTGGTTGTCGACGTAACTGATTTCGCGTATCACAATGTTGTGGATTTTCAGCATTGTGCAGTAGGGCGAAAAGCCAATGTGTCCCTTGTTGAGTTTAAGGATACCGTCGAGGTGTTCCGCAACAAGTTTGCCGTCGACAAGCATAAAGCAATGCCCGTCGATTGCGCCGAAAGTAAATTCGATTTCCTCACCTGCTTTGTACTTGTAGCTCGTTTCCGACATTCCGCAAAAATCGCCAACGCCGACTTTGCAACCCTCTATGCCTGCCTTATCGTCATACCAGCCGTTAAGTCCGCACACGTAGTAGTCGCCGAGATAATCGGTTTTGTCGTCCCACTCGGCGCAAAAAATACCGTTTACGTCGCGCGTGGCAGGCAAAATAGTGCTGATTTTACACGTCAACATCACGTTTACGCAGTCAAAGCGTTTCTTAAAGAACAGCACGCCGCCTTTGTTTCCTCGCTCCACGCCCACAAGACAGCCGTCTTGTACACTCCACTCGCCTGCCATTACCTGCCAATCGTCTTGCCAGGTGTCGTCAAGCGGTTTGTTGTAAATGATTGTCGATTTGTCCACATCGATGATTTTGTTTACTAGTTTTATTTTGCTCATAATTTTTTCCTGTTAAGAAAAGGGATCAACGCCGTTACAACGTTTTTTCGAAACGACGACAGAAACCTTCCATCTACTCCGATAGCGTTATTTCGTTTTTGCCGACATGCAGCGATGTCGATTTGCCGTTGTAAACAACACTGACGTTCAGTCCGTCTGTGACAAAAATTTGCATACGTATTTTATTTTTTTGCCTTTTCCACTCCACACGCACAACCTTGCCGTCGTACAATGCGCTGCCCTCGGCATGGCGCAATTTGCGCGGAAACTTGGGTTGCAAAACTACTTTCGTCGTATACTCATATTCGGGAAAACCTAGCAGTACTCTGGGCAAAAACTCTGCAACCGCGCCAAACATCGGGTGTGCATGAGAACACCACTTGGTGTCGAGATACTCCCAAATCGTAGTTTCTCCGAGGCGTTTGAGATAGCCGAAGGAGCCTTTCTTGGTTGCAGACAACAAGTCGAACGCCAAATCGATTTTGCCATGGACGATCAATTGCTCGACAAGCACGTATGTGCCGATAAAACCCGTATCGAAACGACAGTCCGCCGTGTATTTGTGTACAAGGTTTGCTGTCGTCCGCTCGTCGCCGAGTTCCGCAGCAAGCGCAAATGCATCCGCTCCCTGAACACCGCCGACAAAGCTGCCCGTTTTGTCATCAAAAAATGCATCCGTTACCGATTTTTGATATTGTTTGCGCAACTCGGAAAGCCTGTGCGACAAATCGACTTGCCCTACTTGCTCGGCAAGAAAAGCGGCTTTTCCAAGCATGCACACAAACAGCGTAGTGTTGACAAACTCCTGCGGTATCACCACGTCCGACGTTGCCCAGTCGCCCAAACACCAACCGCCGTTTTCCTCACGGCAGACAAGTCCGTTGTCGGTACGCGTCGTGATGTAGTCTACCCATTTTGTAATGTGCGGCAACACTTCCTGCACCAACGACTTGTCGCCGTAGTGCATATAAAAGGCATACGGCACTTGCACTATTGCGCCGCCCCAACCGACAGGTCCGCCACCGCCGCCGTAGAAAGGAGCTGTATGTTGCACATGCCCGTTGTCGACGTTTTGACAGTCGCAAATGTCCTGTATCCACTTGCGATAAAACGCCTCGCAACAAAACAACGTCATTGCAACCGAAGCTGTAATTTGTCCGTCGCCCGTATACCCGAGTCTTTCACGGTGGGGACAGTCCGACGGAATACCATCGTGCATGTTGATGAGCTGTGTACGTTCGTAAGCGGTATACAGCCAATTAAGCACGCCGTTGCTGCAATTAAACGTAGTGCGTTGCGGCAAATCGGTATGTACCACATCCACGCCCAACACTTCGGCATCGCCGTCTACCTCGAAGTATCTGAATGCCTGTTTACAAAATTTGGGACGCAATTCGCACTCGTTGCCGTCAAGAATGTATCGCATAAGTTGCAGTTGGCGTTCGCCGCTGTCGTTTACAATATCCCCTCCTACGGAGTTGACATCCAACTCGCTGTCCCGTGTAATACACTCGCTGTGATTTACCGTAACGACGTCGCCGTCGATGCCACATGTATGCAAGCGTACCCAACCGCTGACCGTTTCGCCCACGTCGTACACACGCTTGTAGCCGTGTTGCGCCACAAGCTTCGGCACAACGGTGCGTATCACTCGCTCGGCAGGGCAAGTTTGCAAAGTAAAAATCGTTTCAAAGTTGTCTTCGACCGTTACATTGTCGTACCTCGGCGCTTCGCCGAGTATACGCAAGTCCTGCGTTTCGCCGTAAAAAAGATTGTTGTCTGTAACTTCCGTTTGCCGCCATTCCTCGGTGCCGTCGGACAGAATTTCGTGTTCCTTGCCCTGTTCGTCGACGTAACGCAAACTGAACCGAGCAATAAGTTTGTTGCCGAACTCAAGATGTCCTTCGGCTGTGCGTTTTGTCTGACGATACCAGCCGTTGCCCAAACGCACCGACAGCACATTTTCGCCGTCGGCAAGTATGTCGGTAACCTCGTAGCGACAAAAATACACACGATGAGTCATTTTGTCGGCAATAGGGTACAACAGGTTGTTTAGCGGTCGCTCGCGGTAGTCGGAAAAAACAGGGTTGAACAAATCGTCGGTAACTGCCTTGCCGTTGATCTCGGCACAAAAGTACCCTAGCCCGGTGATGTCCAATATTGCCGAGCGCACCTTACCCACAGAGAATCTTTTTTCGATGCATGGCGCTTGTTCCGCTTCCGTTGCGGCAATCCATTTTGCATGTTCTATCATATTATTTACCGTTCGGCGCACCAACCGTTTCTGTTGTGCCTTGTTGTAGTTGTCCGACGAGTTTACTTGATTTCAAACGCCACGCCTCGCGACGCAAGGCGCGGTTTTAGTTGGTCGTATATGTCGGCAACCGATTTGTTTTGTTCGATCGCTACCGCCGCGGCAATGCCGGCAGCCTGTCCCGTCAGGCAACAGCACGGTACGACGCGCAACACATGCGCACCGTTGCCGTCGGCACTTACCACACGACCTGCACACAACAAGTTGGGGAAGTCGTCGTTGTACAAGCATCCGTACGGCACGTCGAATCGGTAGTCGCAGTGAGCAAAGTCACCCGTACTGCCGATAGAATTTGCAACGGGTTTGTCGATGTCCACCTCGCGCCCGAGGAAAGTTTCAGCACCGACTATGGCACGAATAAGCCTTATTTGAGGCAATTCGGGCAGAGTAAGTATTTCACGCTCGTTTTTGTTTGTGTCGGCGTAGTGAGCCAGCGTCATTTGCTTGCTTCGGCATAAGTAGTCGTTTTCCGTTTCGGACGTTACTTCGCCGATCGTTTCCGCCCCGGGCTTAAACCACTGCCAGTGACGCAACTTTGTCATGTTGCCGCTGTCGGCAAACTCCTCGGCACGCTTGCGATTTGTGTCATGCACAACGTAGGTTTGCGTGTTGTCGTAGGTCCTTGTCGGCACGCCGGCACGGCTTGCGATTGTCGCTTCGCCCGTACAGTCTATCACCGCCTTGCACGGGTAAAACAATCGCCCGTCGATGTTTTCTACTGTTATACCGACGATCACATTTTTGTCTACTTTGGGGTAGGTTGCAAGCGTATCGTACAGTATGGTTACGCCGTTTTTGCGCAAAATGTCGTCAAGTGCCAGAGAGAAAAAAGTCGGTGAAAAGTTAGTCGAATATCTGTCGCTCGATTGTTCGTTACCGCTTGTGCCGCCCCAAATTTCGGGTAGGTTGTCGTAGCCGCAACTGACAGCAAGTCGTATCATCTCTTCCGCCATTCCGCATTGCATTTTACGTCCTTCGCCGTCGCACAACGGCTCGAACCAACTGATAAGTCCGATTGTTGCCAGTCCGCCGAGATTGATGTGCTTTTCCACAAGCAACACGCTTTTGTTTTCTCTTGCGGCGGCAAGCGCAGCGCAACAGCCTGCAATACCGCCACCCACGACAATAACGTCGTAACCTTGTTTTTTTGTCGAAGTAATCATTTTACACCTCTTCAAAAAGTTTGCCGTTAGCTTGTTTTTACAATACAGTCAGTCGAAAATTAACATCGTTAACTGCATTTAACATTACACTTTGTTTGTTTTAACACAACTTTTTGTCATTTACCGAAGGTCACCACACCTGTTGCATAGTCTATGTGCCAATAGCCGCAAGACGTTGCAAAACTTTGCACGGCTTGCCATGCATCGGCGTCGGACATCAACAAACCGCTGTTTGCAAAACCGTGTCCGCAACCGTTTGTGCCATTGTCCACGTAGCTTACGTAGCCTTGCAGCACAATGCCGTATATGCCGTATGCAAGTTCTTTCGCGTGTCTGCTACCAAGTATTCCGTACATGCTACCGCCGACGATTTCGGCAGCCGACGTGTCCACAAACACGTTTTCAACAACTGCATTGTCATGTGCAAGTACCGTCTGACCACTTGTTACGGCAATCTTTTTATATTGCACGTAAATGTTTGAAATCGTTCCGTTTGTAGTACGGGTAAGCAACGTAATGCCGCTCATCGAAACGTTGGTAAAACCGATATTTTTCAACACGGCGTTGGATTTCATTTCGCCGATAAACGTTGCGTGGTCTTTTGCCACGTTTGCCACGAGCCCGTCGATGACGTATCCGCAACCGTCAAACGTGCCGCTGAATCCGCCGCCTGCGCCGTCCCAAGCGTCTTCGTCGGCGTAGACCATTACGATACTTCCGTTTGCGCTTACAATGTTGTTGCCCAACTCGAAGTATCCGCCATAATTATGACTGCCTTCCGTCTTGCCGTCGTTTTCACACGCAAGAGCAATTTTGACCCATGCTTGGTAGTCTTCCTCAGTGCGAATAACCTTGCTGACAAGCAGTACGGGAAGGTTTATTGTATATCTTGTGTATTCTGCGTCTACTACAATATGCGCAGTTTGATTGCCGTACAGGTAGCCGAACAAATTTGCCGTAACGTTGTTGCTTGCGGCACCCGTGCCGTTGACGGAAACAAGCGTGTAGTCGCTTGTACCGACAATGTCGGTAATGTCGATGCCTACTACTTTGCCACTGTTGAGCGTGCCGTCGTTTTTGATGTCCAGTTCCACACGCACACGGTCTTCGTCGGGCACGGTGATTGTTTCCTGTCTGAATTCCGGTTCTACATATGTCTTTACGCCGAAACCGATTTTGCCGTCGTCGACGTCGATATGCCACAGGTTGCTGTCCCAATCGGACATACCTGCAAACACTTGGCTTTGTTTCAACTCGTCGAAACCGAAGAAAACTTTTTTGCCAAACGCATTCTTGTAATCTTCGTTTGAAAAGTCCTGCTCACTTTCCACCGTCACGTTGCCATCGACAACGTCCTGCAAGGTATAGTTGTTTCCAAACAAACAAATAAAGTTTTTAAGGTCGGCGTCGCGATTGTCGTTCATCAGCAAAAATTTGCTACCGTCTTCGCTTATTTGTGCGCGCGTAACGTCGACAACCAACTTGTCCACTTTAACGTTGGCGTTGTAGAGAGTACCGCTGTAACCCTCGGGACTTGCACCACTGATTTTGTCGTACTGCACATACACGTTTTGCACAGTGCCTGCACCCGTGTGAACAAGAAACGAGCCTTCGTTTGCCTCGAAACTTGCGTTGACAAAGCCGAGATTTTTCAGCACGCCGTCACGGTGCATTACGGAGATAAATGCGTTGCCGTTGTTTGTCGTCTTGGTAAGTCCGCCGATGACGTATCCTTTGCCGTCGATTACACCGCAAAAGCCTTCGGTACCGTTGCCGTTAAAACTCGTCTTGGTGCGGTCGACAAACTCCGACATACCGCCGTTTACCGTGATGTTGTCGCCAAACACAAAGTATCCGCCAAACAACTTGTCGTTATCCTTGCGAGCCGCCTTGGACAATGCGCCGATACTCATGTAGTCTTGCTTGGACTTGACAACCAACGTGTACAAGTCGATTTCCGTACTGTACCTGACAATGTCGGTTTCCACAAACAACGATACGTTTTCGCCGTAGTTTGAAATAGGCATTGCTTCCAGCTTGTTGCGGTCGAGTACCAGTTTGCCGTCGAGTATCGTTGCACCCACCGAGTAATTGCCGATGGTTGCCGACGTCAGTTCGCCTTCCAGTTGTCTGTCAAACGCAATGTCGGCAAGTCTGCCCACTTCCACCGTTTTGTTTGCGGCAGTCACCGACAGCAACGGCTTGGTCACGGATACGTCGATCACAAAGCCGCTTGTTTTGTATGTGCCGCGTACCTTTGTAGTACCCGCACTCACCGCTACGATTTGTCCGTCGACAACGGTTGCAATACGACTGTCGTCCGAGGTGTAATTTATGGTCGCATCGTAGCTCGTCTGTCCGTTTTCCGTAACGTTTACCACAGGGGTAATTGTCGTCACGTAATTGTCGATTGCGTGGATACTCAGCTCGACGCCGTAGCCGCCGTCGGTCGGGACAAGGTTTGTAACATCAAACAAAATGCCCGTATCTATTACAGACACGTTTATCACTGCGCTCGACGTCACGCCCGCATATTCGACGTATACAACGTACTTAGTAGTACCATATGCCTTTGCCGTAAACAAAAATCCGTTTGTTTCGTTGTCTACGGTAACAATGCCGTCTGTCGCACCGTCGACAAGAGTGCAACTAAACCATGCCTTAGCCGTGCAGTCGCTTCCCTTGTAGACTAGTTTGGGCAACAACAAATAGTCGTCGCCGACGGTGAGAGCGATCTCGTCCGTACTGACGGTAAGTATCGGCGCAATGTAGCTGTTGACAACAAGCACGGCGCAAGTTGCCTTGCCGTTTGCCGTAGTCACTTCTATTTCGGTAGTGCCTTCGGCAACAGCCGTAACGGTGCCGTTGTCGTCAACCGTTGCAACGGACGTGTTATTGCTACTCCATTTTTGATTACTGCTGCCGCCTTCTCTTACGGTAAGCGTTGCGGTGTCGTTGATATCCATTGTCAACACACTGCTGCTAAGCCTTACTGCCGTTTCTTCAACGGGCGGTTCGGGAGGAATGTCGGGCGGCAAGTCGGGCGTTTTTTTGCAAGCGACAAACGCAAGCGAACAAATCAGACACAAAAACATCGCCACCAATGCAAATTTGCGTAAACTGTTTTTCATTTCAACCCCCATCCCTTCCACAATGACTCAAACGTTTCGTATTGGCTTTCATGGGTCAGATTGAAGTACTGCGTATCGTCGTAAAACGCCTTACGCATGGAAGCGATTTCCGTGTCGGAGAACTTTGCCGCGTGGTACTTGCAAATGATGTACCTCGGAAAGAGCGTTTCCAACAATATGCGGTCGCGCAATGCCTCGTAGGTGCCGTCGTTAAGGGCTTTGGTCTTTTCTATTTCTTTAAGCGCAAGCTCGCAGTAGTTGTTCCAACGTTGAAGCATCTTGATAGGCCAGTACTTTGCCGTGTAGGTAAACTCGTTGACAACCACTCCGTTGAAGTCGGCATTTCCGCTGTCACGCATGTAGTCCATGTAAGATGTCATTTCGTCGAAAAACTTCTTCATGTACACGCCGCCGTCGCCGTAGTAATTGTCGAAAAACGTCTTTTCCAAGTCGGCGTAGTCGTAGTTGACGTTGAACCACAGCCTGCTGTTAAGATAACTCTTAAACGCCGTAAAACTCGACGTGTACGACGTTTTCCAGTTGCCCATACTTGTCATCAATCTGCCGTTGTTAAGCTTGGCAAATCGGTAATTTTCCACACAGGCACGGAAAGTGTTGCACGGAACAAAGTAGTTGTTGCTGTTGATTTCGTAATAGAAGTAGTACACATTGCCGAACGGTTGCCAGTTTTCTATTTGTTCCTTGTCCACAACGTTGATGTCGTCCCAGAATGTGTAAGAGTAGCGAGTTTTACTGCTACAAATAAGCACGCCTACATGGTCGTTGAATTTCAGACTGTCGTCGAATTTGGGCGCAAATCTCGTGGATTGGTAGGACAGAAACATTATGTTTGTTTCCTTGACTGAAGTATTGTGTTCCTCGGCGTAAGCCTTGAGTTTTGCCTGTACAATGTCGTCTATGCCGTTGATAAACGGAATTATCGCCGCGGCGATGGAACCGTACTGTTGCACCACGGCGGTACAACTTGCGCAGTTGCACACGATGTCCTCGTCCTGTTGACCGACGGTGACAAGGTTTCTGTCGGGATACTTTTCGAGAGTAAGATACATTATTTGATCGGCGATCAGCTCCTGCATCTTTTTGAGTTCCTCGGGTTTGCCATGCGCCGTGTAGCACAGTTGCGCGGCATGTACAAGGTAGTTGTCCGTATCGTCCACAAAGTTGCAACGTTGATTACTGAACCAATCCTTGTTTTCGTTTTCGTACACTTTGGGCGGCAAAAACATAAATGTCGTATGGCACGGGTCTGCCGTCATGTATGGTTCACCCTGATTGAAACCCATAGAGTACGCTCTCGGCAAAGCCACCGTGTACAACGTCTGGTCGACGCGGTAGTCGAAGTCGGGACGTTCGACAATATCCATTTCGGGCAAATACGAGCCGTCCTTAGTGTAGATGTATGCGTCAAGGTCCAGACAGTCGTAACCGACCAATATGCGCAACAATGCAAGCGCGGCAAGGTTGTAGCCGCTGTCGCCGTTTGCCGAAACAAACACGCTGTTGCCTATTGTTTGTATCTGATAACCGGTAATTCCTATGTCTTCGTCCGTCACGCGAAAGCCTGCCGCTTGTTGCAGTTTGTCACTGCCCACAACCACCAACTTGGCAGAGCTGCTCCATTCGACGTCATTGTCGCCGTCGATAACTTCCAGAGCAACGCCCGTTGCGCTGTTGATATGCGAAGAGATAAAACCTGCCGCCTTGGCAATGGCATTTTTGTGGCTGTCGGAATTGCCTGCTACAATCTTGTACTCCGATGCGCCGTCCACGACAAACGGAATACCCGTATCCGGAATGTTGTCAACGCCTTTGTGCAAACCGTTGGTTACTTTGTGTTCGGCACGCACGTTTTCGGCAACGACGTCATCGCTCGGTTCTGGCTGCTTGACGCATGCGCACAGCGAAAACAACGTAACCGCCACACATACAAAAGCAATTACTTGTAATAATCTTTTTTTCATGCGTTACACCACCTCGAAGTAAATCGTTTTCGTACCGATGTTGCCGGCTTCGTCGATTGCCGTAATAGTAAATTTGTATGTGCCTTTTTGTTTGCACACTACGGCTTGTTTGGTAACAAGTTGCTTTTGACCCGTAGGGGTTGTAAGGTACATATACACCTTCAAGTTGTCCGCCGAGGTAAAGTCGTCGTTCACTGTAAACTCGGGTACAAGCACCTTTTCGCCGAGTTTGACGGTAGCAGGCACGGAAGCAGTAACGTTGATTGTCGGCTCGACGGAGTCGTACACGGCGACTTCGTATGTCCACTCGTTCTCAAACGGGGTGACATACAAAAACAGTTCCGTTTCCTTGACAATGTACACCACTTTGTATGCGCCCGATTGTTCGACGACAAAGTCGTATTCGACACCTGCGTCGCAACCGTTCAGCTCCATGCCGTTGACATCCTTGACAAAGCTCCCGTCGGGAGCAAACACTTGCATAAGTACCGTTACGTTGGGGCAAATCACATCGCCTACGCTTATCGACGGCATATGAATGACGTCGCCGAGTTTACCGATAGAGGCAACCTCACCGTTTACCACGATGTACGGACGAACAAGGTCCTCGTCCTGCCCTTCGAACTTGTATTTGCGCAGCGACATTACAGAGAATTTGTTACCTGCTTTGGCGTCGCTCAATTCCACGGAAAGATATACCTTGTCCGAACTAAACCCTATAAACTTGTCGCCCGACGCCGTCCTGGTCGGCGCAAATGCCATGCCGTCGTACACAAACGCATTGTCTGCAAAGTCAAGAGAAATGTCAAATGCGTCGCCGACAAAACTGTAATCGGTGCGATAGGACTTGCCCTCCACAAACAACCATACCTTGCCGTCGACTTGCCTGAACACCGCTTGCACTGCGTTGTAGGAGTTGGCCGCGTCGGTAAGAGTAATTACCGCTTGGGTGTAGTTGCCTGCGCCGCCGAAGCAACGGAACACGAAGTTTGCCTGTTCCGCAACGAGAGCGTTTGCGTATGTTACGCTAATTGCTCCGTCGCTTGTAGCCGTCAGAATGTAACCGTCGTTAGAGGATTTTTCTCCCGTGGCGTTGGTTGCCACAAAGTAATTTTCGTATTTGAGGTAGCCTTCTTCGTATATGACCACGCAAGGCACTTGCTGACTAAACAACTCCGCACCTTCGCACAGATATGTTACCTTGATTGTTTCGCCGTCGGTTGCAACCTTCGGCACGAAATTTTTGCCGCTGTCGTATATTTCCGTCTTACCGTTGTACTCCACTCGTACAGTGCAAAGAATCTTGCGTACACCGTCCTTATCGTATTTGTTGGCAAACACTCGGGGCAGTGTAAACGACGCTTCGGAAACAAACATTTGCGGCAATGTGATGTTGTCCACCAGCACCGGCGCCGTATTTGCCGTAACGGTAACGTCATAGCTGACGGTTTTGCTGTTTCCAACGTAGTCGACAGCCGTATACACGACTTGCCATGTACCGGCCTTTTCGGGGCGGAAGCCGCCGTCGGTGCGCAGTGTAACATCTCCGTTTTTGGCATATACGGATAGTTGTATATTTCCGTTGCCGCCGCTTGTCGTTGCCTTGGCATAGGGGACAAATTCGCCTGCCTTTGCTGAAGTCACTCTGTCGTCGGACACATCTATCGCCATTGGGTTTGCCTTTGCATTGGCATGCACCCACAGCACCTTTTGCGCCGTTATGCCACTGCCGCCGGTTGCGGTGTAAACAATTGCGTAGTGGCCCGCATACTTGGCGACAAACTTGCCGTCAACAAGACTTACCGACGTTTTGTTGTCGCTTGTGTAGTTGTACCACACCTTGGCGGTCACGTCGACGTTACCGCCGTACAGGTCGTAAGCCGACGCCTTAGGTACGGGATAACTCTTGCCCACAACGGCCTCCGGCATTACGTCGTAGTCGGTGTCGATGGTGATCGTCGGTTGCTCCTTCACTTCAAAACCGCTGTTTGACAAATCTACACCCGCAACCTTGGTGATGCAGAATTGCGCATGAGTAGACGTGTAATTCTCCGCCGTAATCGACAGCCTGACATAGCCGCTCTTAAATCCGCTCCACAGCGACTCGTAGTAGCGGGAGTCGTCAAGGTCGGTGACAATCTTTTTGAAATTCGTGCTGTCTACGCGAACCTTGTCTTTGTCGGGATTTGGATCATTGTAGTTTTTGTCGCTAGGCACGTTGAAGTTGGTCGCGTGCCAGATTTGTTGCGTTGTCGGGTCGTAACTGAAACGGAACGGATAGTCGTCGTTGTAAATATCATAGGTGTACTTCCCCGAACCGACGATTGTATTTTGTCCGCGCAAGGGCATGTTGATCCACTGTCCCAAACCGTCATTTTTGTGTACTTCGGTGATGTTGTCCAACGTACCGAGAACATAGTTTTCCAAACCTACGGGTTTTTGTCCGTTACCGCAAGCCGCCGCAAAGGCAACCCCCTTGTCGTCTTGCGAAATACGCTCGTTGACAATAATCTTGATGTACACGTCGGGATTCTCGAAATCGGTCAATGTGACGATAAAACGCGTAAATGCGCCGGAACCTACCATCTGATTGATGACGAAGCCTTCTACAAAGTAGTTGTCCGCAGTAAGGTCGCTTACCGCAATGGCTTGGTTTACAGTAAATGTATCCTTTTGCGCAAGGGACACAACCACGCCCTTGACGTCCTTGTCGCGCACGTTGTCGGGCGTTTTGTAGACGGCGGAAGAATTTTTGTCTTTTACCGAATAGGTTGCGTAGTCGACGGAAAAATCGTGCGACTCGCTGTAAACCTTGCCGTCGGCTTTTGCCGTGTAGGTAAGTTTGTACTTGCCGCTGAGTTCCAACTTAATTTCGTCGGCATAGGACGAAGTGCCGTCGGGGAACACCAACGTGTGGGACACATCGGCTTGCACTCCGTCAAGTTGTCTGTCGGGTACGACAAACGTTTGTCCGTACTGATATTTGTCGGCAACCGTTTCGCCCGTCCACCTGTATTTGGGAGCAATCTCTCCTGCCACGGCAGGCATTATCGCCGCAACGGCGCAAAACAGCAACAGCGATGCAAGCGCAAGCACGATCGTCTTGTTTTTTGTTGTAGTGATTTTCATATTTTCTCCGAAATAATTGCCACGGTTTGTCGTAGCAGAAGTCGCATGCG
The DNA here is from genome assembly GCA_934281515.1 of uncultured Clostridia bacterium. Lineage (GTDB taxonomy): Bacteria > Bacillota > Clostridia > Christensenellales > CAG-314 > Fimimonas. The sequence continues at coordinate 13,696 of CAKQXG010000039.1, forward strand.
GAACTTAGCCTCCGCTGCGAAGGGTTGTTTACCTATGCCTACATCAGCCCTTTACGCCGCCGACGGTCAGGTTGCCCATCAGCTTTTTGTTGGCAAAGATAAAGATTACTATTACGGGCGCCAGCACCACGGTTGCCGCAGACATAATCATAGGCACGTAGGCGTTGGACTGCGTAATAAGGTACAATCCGTAAGAAAGCACGGGCATAGACTTCAAGAACAGCAACGGCGTTTGGTAGTCGTTCCAGTAGGTGATGAAGTTGAGTAGGAATATTGTCAAAAATACGTTTTTGGCAAGAGGCAACGCTATGCGGAACATCAACGACAAGTCGCCCGCGCCGTCGATTTTTGCCGCCTCGAAGAAGGAGGTGGGCAATGCCGCAAAGGTTTCGTAAAACACTAGGAAGTACAGCCCCAAAAAAGACGCGCTCTGCAACCACATACCCCAAATCGTGTTGTAGATACCCAGTGCTTGCGCCACTTCTATTTGCGAAGGAAGCGATCCGACAATGGGTATCGTCATTGTGACAAGTACTATTGCGTACACAATCTTGGACAAGCGGTACTTGTATCTGGCGCAACAGTACGCCGTTATGCAGGTTACCGCCGTGTTAAACAGCGCACACCCTACCGAATACAAAATCGAGTTGAACAGCATTTGCGGAAACATAGCGTACAGCGGCTGTCCCTTGATGCCGCCGACCTGTATTTTGTACAGTTTGATTGCCTCGGCAAAGTTGTTGACTATCTTTTCGGGTAGTCCTACGGGGTTGGTCTGAAAGTCGCGCGGCGTCTTGAATGCCGATATCATCGCCCACACCAGTAAACCGACAAGTATCAGCGAGTAGATTGCCAACAAAACAAACAGAATGACGAAAAACGGACTTGTTTTACTGCGCTTGGCAGCGGATTTTTGTGTCATTGTCAATCCTCCTTCGGTCCGTATCTGTTGAGCAAGTACCTCACTCCGAAGGTAAGAGGTATCGCTATCGCGCTGAAAATAAGTCCCAACGCCGACAAGGAACACAATGCCTGTTTGTCGTTGTAGGTCGTAGCTTCGCTTGTCTTACGAAAGAAGTAGTACCCAAAAGTGTCAAGGTCCGCAGGCGGCGCCCAACCGTAGAAAGAAAACAGAAACATCTGATTCATAAATATGCTTGCCACGCCGGTTACCAGGAACACACCGATCGTAGAAAACGTCATCGGCAGCACGACATGCCAAAACTCTTGAAACTGCGTTGCTCCGTCGATTTTTGCCGCCTCGATGAGGGACGGTTCGATGGAATCCATCTTGTTGGTGTACACCAGTACCGACGTGCCGAACGATACGAATATGTCGTAGAAGATGATGACGGCAAGTCGAGTTTCCTTGTTGGAGAACAATCCTTGCGGAGTTTCCGTCAGGTTAAACAACTTAGCGATAATCTCCGGGAAAGCATTGTC
>CAKQXG010000040.1 GCA_934281515.1 uncultured Clostridia bacterium
GGCTAGTACGCTTGCCGAGTTGCTTGGCGCGGACAGGTCGAAAATTGTCGAAAAGGTGACTCGTCGCGGCGTGTCGGAAGTGCGGCTTGCGCGTGGAATTGCCGTCAAAACGGCGGAAGAAATACGCGCCCGCAACCTTGACGGCGTATACCTTGCCGAAGAAGGCGTTCGTAGCTACGACTACGGCGATTTGTTGTGTCAGACGTTGGGTTTTGTGTCATATGACGGCGTGGGGCAAACGGGACTGGAAGCCTACTACGACAAGTATCTTGCCGGTATCGACGGCGAAGTGTTGACAGAGACCGACCTTGTTGGCAAAGAATTGACAGACGGCGGCATGCGATACGTTCCTGCAATCGACGGAATGACGTTGCGACTGACAATTGACCTGGAGATACAAGCGGTGGTGGAAAACGTCCTGCAACTTGCGCTTGTAAAGCAGGGTGCGCATTCGGCAAAGTGCGTTGTAATGGACGTCAACACCGGCGAGATACTTGCAATGGGTGCAAAACCCGGCGTTGACCTTAACAACCTGCCGCGCGACGATGTGCAAACGCTGATGAAGTACAGTAAAAACACCTTGTTGACCGACGTGTACGAGCCGGGGTCGACTTTTAAAATACTGACTGCCGCCGCCAACATCAACGAGTACGAGGCAGGCAATCCGTCGGCGTTTAGTCCCGACCATATATTCAGCAGTAGTGGAGTACGCGTGATTGACGGCAGTAAAATCAGTTGTTGGACGAAACACGCCAACGGCAAGCACAGCAACGAAAACCTGTCCGACGCCCTTAAAAACAGTTGTAACCCCGTGTTTACGGACATTGCGTTGAGTTTGGGCAAGGATAAGTTTTACGAATACCTGGATAAGTTCGGCTACGGTAAGCCGACGGGGATAGACTTCGGAGGCGAGCAGGCAGGCTTGTTGGTGTCGCAAAGCAGCGTAACAAGAGGCGATCTGGCGCGTATCGGGTTCGGGCAAACCATAGCGGTAACGGCGTTGCAACTGTGTGCGGCTACGTCGGCGGCTGTAAACGGCGGTTTGTTGTTGCAACCGTATCTGGTAAAGGAGATTGTCGACCCGACAACGGGCAATGTTGTAAAGCGGTTCGGCACTACGGTAAAGGGGCGTGCGGTAAGCGAACAGACAAGCAAGCAGATATGCGAGATGTTGCGCAGAGTCGTCGCAGAAGGCGGCGGTAAAAATGCCGATGTGGAAGGTTGCGAAGTCGGCGGCAAAACAGGCACGGCGCAAAAGTTTGAAAACGGAAAATTGGCTGTGGGCAAATATGTGTCGAGTTTTGTAGGGTGTTTCCCCACAAGTGCGCCGAAATACCTTGTGCTGTTTATCGTGGACGAGCCTACAGGACAGAGTTACGGCTCCATAGTGGCGGCACCGTATGCGGGAAGTGTAATACAAGGCATAGCAGACATCGGAACGAAGTGAAATTTGCCTTACCTGACAGGACGATAACTTCGCATATGTTTAAATTGACTATTGCGCCCACGTCAGGTTGGAAAGATAGGGGTTCGGGGAAAGAAAACTTTTTACAGAGTTTTCCTTCCCCGAAATATTTTTTTGTAATAAAAAAGCACTTGCCTCAAGTACAATACTACGTAAGGGGCGCGAGATGTATTTGCAACAAGTGCTTAACGGTGTGGCGTGCACGAGGGTAGGCAACGGCAACTACGACATTACGGGGTTGTCGTGCGACACGTCAACTGTCACGCAGGGCTGTTTGTTCTTCTGCCTGCGCGGCAAGCGCACCGACGGTCACGACTTTGCGCGTAAGGCGGTTGGTGACGGCGCGGTTGCATTGGTCGTCGAACGTCCGCTGGACATAGAGGCAGCGCAGTTTGTCGTAGAGGACACTCGCGCGGCAATGGCGTTGTGCGCAAAAAACTTCTACGAACGCGCCGCCGACAAAATGAAGATTGTACTTGTGTCGGGGACCAACGGCAAAACATCGACGACCTATTTGCTGGACGCTATTTTTACTCGCGCGGGATATCGCACAGGGGTTATCGGCACCAACGGCGTGTTCTTCGGCGGTAAGCGGCACGACAGCACCCTTACTACGCCCGACCCGATTGCTCTGCACAAATGGTTGTGGCAAATGTATGTCAACAAAGTGCAGATAGTATTTGCCGAAGCGTCGGCGCATGCTATTGCTTTAAGAAAGTTGCACGGCGTGCATGCCGAGACGTCGGTGTTTACCAACTTCGGGCGCGACCACCTGGACTACTTCGAGACTATGGACAACTACAAGGCGGTTAAAAAGAGTCTGTTTTGTCCACAATACACAACAAATGCAGTGGTAAACATCGATGACCCTGTCGGGCGCGAGATCACTTCGCAAATGGGGTGCATAACCTACTCCGTGGACGGTGACGGCGATGTGACGGCGCGTGACGTGGCTGTCGACCGTGACGGTACTACCTTTCGCGCCGAGTGTTTCGGACGACAAGCGGTGGTGCGCACTAATCTGTCGGGACGGTTTAACGTGTACAATGCGCTTGCCGCGCTGACCGTTGCCGAGATTCACGGCGTGGATTTGGCTACGTCGGTTGCCGCACTGGAAGAAGTACGCACTATCGACGGGCGCAATCAGACCTTTTACGGAACAGGCGGTATGCGCGTCGTTGTGGACTTTGCCCATACGCCCGACGGCATAGACAACATACTGTCCTATCTGCGGCAGACGACGCAAGGTAAGTTGATTGTCGTGTTCGGTTGCGGCGGTAACAGAGACCGTTTCAAACGACCCCTTATGGCGGCGGCGGTGAGCATGTATGCCGACTTTGCCGTATTGACAAGCGACAATCCTCGTTACGAAGAACCGTCGCAGATAGCGCACGACGCGGCAAGCGGACTGACCTGCCCGTACAAAGTTATGTTAAACAGGCAGTCTGCAACAGAATATGCCTTTGGCATGGCGACCGACAACGACACCGTTGCTGTGCTGGGTAAAGGCGCGGAAACGTATCAGGAGATAAAGGGTAAACGTATCTATTACAGCGATGTGGACGTGGTAACGAGATTGTTGCGACCTCGTGAGTAGACGGCTTCGATCAACGTAAAAATAGGAGACTGATGAAAAACATACTTGCAACTTTCTGCTCCTTCGGGGTATGCCTTGTATTGTTGTTTGTGCTATTGCCCGTATTACGCAAGCTAAAGGCAGGGCAACAAATATTGTGTTACGTCAAGGAACACAGTGCAAAACAGGGTACGCCCACAATGGGCGGTATAGCCTTTGTCGTGGCAATCGGCGTATGTGCGCTTATATTTTGCGGCGTGTCCGACCGTACGACGATTGTTGCCGTGGCGGTGTTTGTCGCATATGCCGTAATCGGTTTTCTCGACGATTTTGTCAAGATTCGCTACAAACAAAATCAGGGGTTGAAGGCATACCAGAAAATCCTGTTTCAACTAGTGGTGGCGGTGTTGGTTGCATTGTATGTTTGTGGCAATCATGCCGTCGGCGGCAATTTGCTTTTGCCCTTTTCGGGCAGAACAATCAATATCGGAAAATGGATAATTCCGTTTGTCGTGTTCATTTTTGTCGCATGCACAAACGGGGTCAATCTGACTGACGGTATCGACGGACTTGCCACAAGTACTACGATGTGTTTTCTCGGCGGTATGATTGTCCTTGTAGGGCGAGAAGCGGCGTTGTGCGAGCAACTCGGCGACACATATGCCGCCGAAATGTGCGGTAACCTTGTCACGGTGTGTTGGGTCGGGTGCGGTGCTCTTGCGGCGTTTCTGTTGTTCAACGTCAACGATGCCAAGGTGTTTATGGGCGATACGGGCAGTCTTGCATTGGGCGCGTTGGTTGCTTGCGTGGCAATCTTTGCACGTATGAGTTTGTTTATCCCCGTGGTCGGTTTGATGTACGTAGTCAGTTGCGTTTCGGTTATTGTACAGGTGGTGTACTTCCGTCTGACTCACGGCAAAAGGGCGTTTTTGATGGCACCGTATCACCATCACTTACAGCACAAGGGTTGGTCTGAAAGCCGTATCTGCGTCTTGTACAGCCTGGTTACCATTGCAACTACTCTCGTTTTAGTATGTTTCGGAGAATAATATGACAGACATAGTAGTCTACGGAAGGGGAAAAACAGGTCGTTCATTGATGAAACTGGCTGAAACAAGGGGTTGGACGGCAGAAATGTACGACGATGAACACGGATTCGATTTTTCGTCCGATTTTTACGGTAAAACGGTGATTGTCAGTCCCGGTGTGCCGCCGACAGCCAAAGGGTTGGCACTGGCAAAACGCAGCGGAGCACGGATTACAAGCGAATTGTCAATGTGTTTTCCGTTGTGTAAGGGCAAGGTGATTTCTGTCACTGGTACCAACGGCAAGACAACGGTTTGCCGAATGATAGATCATATTTTGCGCCGTTGCGGCAAACAAACTTACCTGTTGGGTAATGGCGGAGTGCCTTTTGCCGAGCGAGTAAACGACGTTGCCGACGGCGAAATCGTTGTGCTCGAAAGCAGTAGTTTTCAGTTGTTGGGTGCAACGGACTTCCGCCCCGCGATTTCCGTATTTACCAACATCGCTCCCGACCACATAGATTACCACGGCAGTTACGCCGCTTACATACGCGCGAAGTGCAACAATTTTTTGCATCAGACGGCAGGGCAATATGCCGTTTTTAATGCCGACGACAAAACGTTGTTCACTATTTCAAAACATGCAAAGTGCAATGTTTTGTACTACTCGGTGACGGAGAAAAACGCCGATTGTTACATTGACGGCGACGATATCGTGTTGCGGTTTTGTGGCAAAACTTATCGTCGCAAGGCAAACTTTCCTTCGCCGTTTGCTCACAACAAAAGCAATGTGCTTGCCGCCGTTTGTGCCTCCGTTGTGGTGGGTGCAGACTTCGACAAAGTTGTCGAAGCAATTGCAGACTACGTCTTTTTACCGCATAGGTTACAACTGTTTGCAACTGTCGGCAACGTTCGGTTTGTCGACGACAGCAAGGGTACCAACATACACGCCACTCTTGCCGCAACGTCATGTTTCGATATGCCCGTTGCGCTGATTGTCGGGGGATCGGACAAGGGCGAAAAATTCGATCGGTTGTTTGCCGGGTTGTCGGATCGGGTAGTCTATATTGCCGCCGTGGGGCAGACGGCTCCCAAAATCGTTGCCGTCGGCGCACATTTCGGTAGGGCGGTGGACAGGTTCGATGACTACCGCTCGGCAGTACGTGCCTGTCATGACGCCGTTGTCGCTACGGGCGGAGTAGTGTTGCTAAGCAACGCTTGTGCAAGTTTCGATATGTTTGACGGATATGCGGCTCGGGGCGACTACTTTCAGCGGATTGTCGGGGAGTTGTACCATGCCTAGGGGCGGCAAGAGGCGTTGGTTCGGCGGCGACGTCGTGTTGGCTGTCGTCGTGTGTGTGCTTGTGTGCGTGGGACTGATTTTCGTATACGGAGCAAGTCGCTACACGGCGGAGACTACCTACGGCAACAAATACTACTACCTTGTCAAACAGGCAATAGGTGCGGCGGTGGGCGTTGTTGCAATGATTGCCTGTGCCAACGTGCCGTTGGAGTTTGTCAAAAAATTGTGGATAATCGGCATAGTGCTGTCATTTGCGTTGCTTGCATTGGTGTTTGTACCCGGTGTTGGCATCGAAAACTACGGTGCAAAACGTTGGATCGGCTTCGGCTCGTTTTCTTTGCAACCGTCGGAAATCGCCAAGTTTGCCTATGTGCTGTTTGCGGCGGTGTATATGTCGCGTCACGATATGAGTAAGTTTGTCTCGTGCATTGTGCCGCTTGCGGTGGGCGCAGGCTTGTGCCTTGCGATAATACTGGAACCGAACATGAGTATCACCGTCGTGATGGCGTTGCTGATGTTGTCGATGTTGTTTGTCGGCGGCGTAAAGGCGCGATATTTTTTGCTGTTGACAGTGCCTGTAATCGTTGCCGCGCCGCTACTTATACTTGCCGAACCGTACCGTGTTCAACGTTTGTTGGCGTTTCTCGATCCGTGGGCTTCACCGAAGGGCGAGGGGTACCAACTGATACAATCGCTGTATGCTTTGGGTAGTGGCGGTTGGTTTGGCGTAGGACTGTTTTGCAGCAGGCAGAAATACCGCTTTTTGCCATTTGCCGAAAGCGACTTTGTGTTTGCCGTTATCGGCGAGGAAACGGGACTTGTCGGCTGTCTGTGTCTGTTTGCGTTGTACGCCACTGTGATACTTCGCGGCATACGCATCGCACTGAACAGTCGCGACAAGTTTTGTTTCTATCTGTCGGCAGGCATAACGGCGGTCGTCGCTATTCAGACTTTGGTAAACTTTGCGGTAGTAACGGGCAGTATACCGCCAACGGGTTTGCCGTTACCTTTTGTCAGTTACGGCGGCACGTCGCTGGTTGTATTTTTGTCGGCGGTGGGACTGCTGATAAACTGTTCCAAAAAATCTTTTTCTAGGGGCTTTGGCGAATGGATTACATAGTAAACGGCGGCAACAAACTGTCGGGTAGCTTGCATGTGTACGGCGCAAAAAACTGTGTGCTTGCCTGCCTTGCCGCAACACTGCTCACAGACGAACAAGTCGTGCTGACCAATTGCCCCGACATTGTCGACGTAACAAATATGGCAGGTTGCCTTACTGCGCTAGGTAAACGGGTGTGTCGCTACGGCGATGTGATTGTGGTGGACGGCACGCCTTCTACAAGCGCCGTTCCGCGAGAAAAAGCGGTTTTGTTGCGCGGCTCGGCGTTGTTGCTCGGCCCGCTCGTGGCACGTTCGGGCAACTGCGTACTGCCATTGCCCGGCGGGTGTGCAATCGGTGCGCGACCTATGGACATCCACGTCGACGGGTTGCGTGCGTTGGGCGCCGATGTGGAAAACTTTGCGGACAAAATCGAATGTCGTTCGGGTGTTTCGGGCGGCAAGTATGCTTTGCGTTTTGCAAGCGTAGGCGCTACGGAGAATCTGATCTGCGCAGCAGTATGTGCCAAGGGGCGTACGGAACTGGACAATTGTGCGCGTGAACCGGAGATTGCCGCCATGTGTCGTATGCTGAACGCTATGGGTGCGCGTATCGACGGAATAGGACGTAGCCGCGTTTGTATCGAAGGCGTGGACAAACTGCACGGCACAACCTTTGCCGTCATTCCCGACCGCATTGTCGCGGCAACCTACATTGCTTGCGGATTGTCGGCAGGTGGCGAGTTGAGCGTGGTCGGGTGTCCGTCGCGGTATCTGTCGGCGTTTGTCGACGCCTTTGGCGGCGGCGGTGCGATACGTGCCTACAAGGACATGCAACATGTGTCCGCTTCGGGGCGAGTGCGACTGCCGCAACGAATTGTCACTGCGCCGTACCCCGGGTTTCACACCGATATGCAGTCGCTTGCGTTGAGCCTTGCCGCAACGGGGCGAGGCAAATGTACGATATGCGAAAATTTGTTTGAAAACCGCCTTGCTCACAACGCCGAACAACTAAACAAAATGGGCGGAAACGTGCAAGTTGACGGGCGGTGCGCATGCGTTACGGGCGGCAAACTGCATGGGGCAAACGTAACGTCGCACGACCTGCGTGGCGGAGCGGCGCTCATCTGCGCGGCACTTGCGGCGGAAGGCACAACGGTGGTGTCCGACCAAGGCTATATTTTGCGCGGCTACTGCAATTTGTCTGAAGAGTTGGCAAGCGTAGGCGGATCTGTCGTCGAGCAAAACTAGACGGTGACTTTTGCTCGTTTGCCAAGGGCATCGACAGAAAAATGTAGTCGCTTGTCTCGGAAAAGCAAATACGGTCGCTTTGTATAGCTGCGATTCTTTTCCCTTGCCTTTGTTACTCCGTTGCGTAGCACAAAACTACTCAGGATTTCCGGAAAAATATTGTCGCAAAATCTATTTTTTTAACAGGCGATTGTCCGACAAAAATACTACCTTGATTTTTCGGAAAGGACTGTGGAAAAATGCATTTCCTAAAAGATTTTTTTCTGCAAATACCAATTTCTAAAAATTCAATAATTTCTCGGCTATGCTCGTCAATGTAATTGACGAGTTTTGTTTTGTGTTGTATAATAATTTAGTATTTAGTAAATTACTACAAAAATCCCCTTTCGAGGTACAACGTGAAGAACAAAAAACTGTTGATAATCATTGCCGTTGTCGTAGGCGTGATTGCCCTGGTAGTTATACTTGCCGCATGTTTCAGCGTACATTCGGCAAACGTGGTGTTTTTCAACGCCGACGGTAGCAAATACATCATTCCGAGTGCTGATTCGGGCGCGCCGTCAAGCGACGACGTAATGAAGGTTGTCGGCGGTAAAAGCGTGTTCGGCATCAACAAGCAAAATTTGATGACCGAGCTTAATACCCGTTTCCACGGCTACATTGCGGTGGCGGTGCGTATATCGTTCCCCGACAAATTGACCGTTGCATTTGTTCCTAGCGAAATTTGCGCCAAGTTGTCCAGTGTAACCAAGGAAGTTATTTACCTTGACAGCATGGGCAATATCGTCGAACACAAGGACGGTGCCAATGCCGTAGACATCTCTTCGGCGTTCCGTACGCAGACAATTGCCGACATCACTGTCGGTAAGCCGCTTGTGTTCGCCAACGAAATAGACAACGTACATCTCAAGCAGGTGCTTACAGCAGTCAACGCTATGTGGCGTTGCTATCTCGATTACGACGATATCCCCGCTATTCTGGGCGAAAGCAACGTGTTCGGTTACAAAGACGGAGACTTGACAATCACTATCAAGAATACCGCCACAATCATATTGAAGTCTCCCGAAAAGGGCGACCTTGGCGAACGCGTGATACGTGGGTTGAGCGTGTACTTCAAGAGTGACGACAACATGCAGAACAGCGGCACGGTGATAATCGTATCTCCCGACGGAAGCGTGCGCGAAGAGAAGTCTGACTAATCTTTGCGGCATATCCGCATCCCATACAGGCGGCAGTGCGGCGTGACAAACACGCTCGGACACAGCCAATCACGGAGGAAAACTAATGAAAAACAGCGTATATATACTGGACTTCGGTTCGAGCAAAGTTACTTGCATGGCGGCGACCAAAGTGTCGGACAACGGCGAGTTTGTGATAAAAGCCGTCGGTCAAACCGCCTACAACGGGTTTGACGAGAACGGTTGGTACGAACCCGACGCATTGAAGAGCGCGATTGAAGGCGCAATTCTGCAAGTGGAAGGCAAGATGAAAACCAGCGTCAAGCAACTGTTTGTCGGTGTACCCGGTGCCTTTTGCGCAGTTGCCACCAGCGAGGCAAGCATCACCTATCGCAGCAAAACCAAAATCGACGAAAACGACGTTGTCGAGATTGTCAAGAAAGCCGACATCTACGGTTGCGGAAGCGACTACACGGCATTGGGCGGTAAGCCTGTGTACTTTATTATCGACGGCGCAATCAAGGCGGTTGACGTGGTTGGCAACATTGCAAGCAAACTTACGGGTCTGGTCAGTTTCAGCTACATGAAAAACTACTTCAAAAAGACCGTTTCCCGCGCGCTGTCGGCACTTGGCATTGCCGACGTTACCTACATCAACACTTGCGAGGCACAAGCCAAGTATGTGGCGCAACAAATGCGTAGCACGGATTGTTGTATAGTGGTGGACATCGGACACATCACGACGTCGGTATCGCTGTGCGGCGGCAACGCTTTGTTGTTCCAACGCACGTTTGCACTTGGCAGCGGTTACTTCGCAGGTGACCTTACCAAGGTTTTGGGGTGCGACTTCCAGTTCGCCATGCAGATACTGGAGCGCGTCAACCTCAATCTCGACGTCAAGAACGGCGATATTTACACGGTCAACGGCAAGGCGGTGGACGCAAATCAGGTCAACGAAGTCATCAAGGCACGTATACAGCAAATTTCGCACTACATTGTCAAGAGCTTCAACGACTGCGACAAGGAGATACCGCGTACAACTCCGATTGTATTGACGGGCGGCGGACTGACCTATTTGCGCGGTGGCGCCGACTACCTGGCAAGTCAATTGATGAAGTCTCTGCGCGTGTACGACAGTGTAAATCCGCAAACAAAGCGCAACGAGTATACAAGCAGTTACGGCTTGATTGCCGAAGCACTGCGCCGCTCGACCAAGCGCAGGGGCATACTGTCTCTGTTCCGTAAGTAGGGCAATAACGTGCATCATAGCGGCATACACAACAATAGATTTTACGAAGTGCGGCGGCAAAACGTACCGTCGCAACGAGATAAACATAGTTAATTTTGGAGGAATTTATGGATTACGCTTCAACCGGAAGTATTGCAAAAATTATGATCATCGGTGTAGGCGGTGGCGGCGGCAATGCGGTCAACGCAATGATGAAAGCGGGTATCAACAATGTGGAGTTTCTTGCCCTCAACACCGATCAACAAGCGCTCAACAAGCTTACTTGCAAAAAGATGGCTATCGGCGAAAAGCTTACCAAGGGTTTGGGCGCAGGCGCTAACCCCGAAGTCGGTCGCGCCGCTGCACTTGAAAGCAAGGAAAAAATTCAGGAAGCGTTGCAAGGCGTTGACCTGCTGTTTATTGCCGCAGGTATGGGCGGCGGTACCGGTACGGGCGCGGCTCCCGTTGTGGCGCAGATCGCCAAGGAATTGGAAATTCTGACCGTTGCGGTTGTCACAAAACCCTTCAACTTCGAGGGAATCCGCCGTATGAAGAACGCCGAACTAGGTATCGAAAACCTCAAGGGTAACGTCGACAGCCTTGTAATCGTGCAAAACGAAAAGTTGAACCGCGAAAAGAACTTCAGCATTATGAACGCTTTCGGCAAAGCCGACGAAATCCTGTTGCAAGGTATCCGCGGTATTACCGATATCGTTGTGCAGGAAGGTCGTATCAACCTTGACCTTGCCGACGTCAAGTACGTCATGCGCAACAGCGGTATGGCGCACATGGGTATCGGCGAAGGTCGCGGCAAAAACAAGACAATCGACGCTATCCGCAAGGCAGTGTATTCGCCCCTGCTTGAAACGACGATTCAAGGCGCAAGCAGCCTTATCGTCAATTTCCGCGGCGGCGAGGATCTGTTGCTTGACGAAATCAACGTGGGCGTTGACCTTGTAAGACAGGTTATTTCGCCTGACGCAAACGTTCTGTTCGGCGTAGGATTTGACCCTGCAATGAAGGATGAGGTGCAGGTTACGTTGATTGCTACCGGTTTTACCGGCGGACAAGACAGTCAGACGAGCTTTTTCAGCAGTGAAGCGGCTACGCAGGTTGCGGCAAACAACATTGCACGCAACAACGGTGCGCAACGCGTGGCGGAAGTTACTCCGCAACAAGGCGTCGGACAAATGCAACAACAGACTGCCGCAACTCAAGCCAACGGCGGTATCGGCGGCGCACAACAACGTCCCGGTGCAAACGGCGGCGGTATCAACGGCACAATTTCCGTCGACGAGGATCCCAGCGTTCCTCCCTTCCTTAGAAAAATGAGAGGTTAAACCTTATGGACAGATTGCTTATCAAATCTTTGTTTGCAGACAGTGCCAAGTACGCCGATCGGACTGTCACCGTTTGCGGTTGGGCGCGTACCATACGCGACAGCAAGGTGTTCGGTTTCATCGAGCTTAACGACGGCAGTTGCTTCAAATGTCTGCAAGTGGTGTTCGAACAAGGTCAAATCGACAACTTCGACGAGATTGCCAAACTTAACGTCGGCAGTTCGCTTGTTGTAACGGGCAAAGTGGTGCTTACTCCGCAAAACAAACAACCGCTTGAAATCAAGGCGACCAAGATCGAAGTGGAAGGTAAGTCCACTCCCGACTACCCCTTGCAAAAAAAGCGTCACTCGGTGGAGTTTCTTCGCGAGATTGCCCATTTGCGCCCTCGTACAAATCTTATTTCGGCAACCATGCGCGTACGTAGCGAAGCGGCGTTTGCGTTGCACAACTTTTTCCACAGTCGCGGATTTGTGTACGTACACACTCCGCTTATCACCGCAAGCGACTGCGAAGGCGCAGGCGAGATGTTCCGCGTAACCACGCTTGACATGAACAACGTTCCCAAGACGGACGACGGCAAGGTGGACTACAGCAAGGACTTTTTCGGTAAGTCTGCCAACCTGACCGTGTCCGGACAACTCAACGCCGAAACCTACGCTATGGCGTTTGGCAATGTGTATACGTTCGGACCTACATTCCGCGCGGAGAAGTCCAACACTTTGCGTCATGCCGCCGAGTTTTGGATGATCGAGCCGGAGATCGCTTTTGCCGATCTTGCCGACGACATGCAACTTGCCGAAGATATGCTGAAGTCGGTCATCAATCACGTATTGACGACCTGCCCCGACGAAATCGAGTTTTTCAACAACTTTGTTGACAACGGTTTAAAAGAACGCTTGACGAAACTTGTCAACAGCCACTTTGAGCGCATGAGCTACACCAAAGCGATCGAATTGCTTACGCCGCACAACAGCGAGTTCGAGTTCCCAGTTCATTGGGGCAGCGACATCGCTACCGAACACGAACGTTTCCTGACTGAAAAGATTGTCGGCGGACCCGTGTTTGTGACCGACTATCCGAAGGAGATCAAGTCTTTCTACATGCGTCTCAATGACGACGGCAAGACCGTTGCGGCAACCGACATGCTGGTGCCCGGCGTTGGTGAGCTTATCGGCGGCAGTCAACGTGAGGAACGTATGGACGTGTTGCTTGCACGCATGCAGGAACTAGGCCTGAAACAGGAGGACTACTGGTGGTACCTGGAACTGCGCAAGTACGGCGGTACCAAGCACGCAGGCTTCGGCTTGGGGTTTGAACGCCTTGTGATGTACCTGACGGGCGTACAAAACATAAGGGACGTGTTGCCCTTCCCGCGCACTGTCGGCACGTGCAATTTTTAGTATTTGTAGTATTGTGATATTGTGGGGAGAAACCTTTTCGGTGAAAAGCGTTTCTCCCCACACCCCTTTTCCCAAAGCTTTGGGTAAAAGTGGAGGAGGGTAAAATGTTGAATAAATCGGTGTATATAGAAGTAGAGTAATTCTCTAACCTGCCTTGGTAATTTTCAGTCGGTATCTTATACCTATAGCAATATAAAGCTTTTATAAAAATGTCGTGTTCGACCAAAAGTCGCCGGTATTTGTAGCGTGCAATTTTTATTCGGTCACATGTGTTTTCAAATAACTACACAAAGTTTTTGAAAAAAAAACGACTAGTATTTGTAGCGTACAATTCTAATTCGGTCACATGTGTTTTCAAATAACTATACAAAGTTTTTGAAAGGATAGGGGCGTGGGGGAAGGAAAAACTTTTTTCAAAAAGTTTTCCTTCCCCCACAATACTACCCGTTTCAAAAAAGTTTTCCTTCCCCACAAAACTATCCGTATATTTTACTACTGTCTGGTCCACAATAGTGGCAGGAGGTAGTTTCTGTATGAAAACCAAGAACTGTAACAACAAGACTAACCAATCTGCTACTAAAAATTGCACCAAGAAAAACTGCAAATCGACCAAGACTTCCGACTGCGGCGGCGGTGCAAGAAAAACTCGTAACTCTGCCGACACGGAAAGCGACAGCGACCCACTAGGCAGTTACACAGGCAACCCCGTAGGGCTGGGCAAGTACGAAAAGCCCGTACAAGACGCCGACGACCTGTAATCGTCGAGCAGGAAAAGCATTGTCCGATTGAATGTCGGTCAATGCTTTTTTTATTGTCGTTGTTTAGGCTATATCGGTTTTGCGACGTTATGCGCAAGGTAAGTTTGTACGGCAAAGGTTTACTCTTTAAACGGCGTACCGCATTGTGTTTCGAGTGTAAGTTTGCTTGTTCTGCCGTCGCACTGAAACATGATTCGTTTGCCGTTTCGGCAACATACAAAGCCTACGCAATTGTCCGTGCAACACGGTTCGTGGCAGGGCGGTTTTCGTTTTGGCGGATGTCTGCATGCGCAAACCGTCGATTGGTAGGTGTCCTCGTTTACAAACCTTTTCATTTGTTTCCCCTAGTCAAAATATGTATTTTTTACTTTTTGTGTCAAAACAGTTGAAAAGTAAACAAAAGTGTACTATAATAGTAGTATCCTAGGAGGAATAACCATGGTTTTCGAAAAAGTTAAAAAGATACTTGCAGAACAACTTAACATCGACGATATCGACTCCATCAAGATGGACAGCAACATTGTTACCGATCTTCACGCAGACAGCCTTGACATGGTGGAACTGCTGATGAGCTTCGAGGACAACTTCAACATCACCGTTCCCGAAGAGATGGCAAACGAGCTTGTTACGGTGGAAGCAATCGTCAAGTTTATCGAGTCTCAAACAAAGTAAGTAGTGGCATTTTGCTTCCGCGTTTGCATTGTCAAACGCGGAATTTTTATTGCTTACTTGTCGTGAATGGGTGCGTCGAAACGATACTTGCGGTTTGCCGACTATGCATAAAAACCACGGAATACTTACAGCCAGAACCGATTTTTGTGTGCGATTTGCACCCGACAAATGAATGTGAATGTTGTTACTTACTCGCCTTACAATGGCTCAACTATGACGGAAATTCGCGTTTGATAGAATACTATTTCAGACATAGTATTCTATATTTTGCTTTAAAACAATATGGATTCTGTCTTAAACGCCCGTTTTGACCGATTCGGGCGTATTAGCAGGGAAAGTGAAGAAAAATGAATTACGATACGTTGCTTGCAACCCTTCAGGGGTGCGCAGAAGAAAAATACAAGACATTTAACGACGGCATTGTCAACAGCGGTTTACGCTCGATGGGTGTACGACTGCCGACTGTCCGTAAGATTGCAAAAGACGTTAGTCTTGACGACGCGTTGAGTTACCCCGTCAACGAATGGCTGGAAGTGGACACCGTTATCGGCATGGTGGTGTCGGGCGCAAAATTGCCTTTTGCCGACAAAGCACCGTTGCTGGTGCGGTTTGCCGACATTATCGAAAA
>CAKQXG010000041.1 GCA_934281515.1 uncultured Clostridia bacterium
CAATGTGATTGTACACCTGCTTTTCCTGCCAGAAGTAGAACTTGTCCTCCTGTTCGATAGCTCCGCGCGCACCGATTTGGCAGTATTGATTGCCCATGACAAAATTCATGTTAAGTTGCCATCCCAATTCATATGGTCGACGCATTTTTTGTCGCGCGGCGAAGTCCTGTTTTATCTCGCGTACTACGTCCTCTTTGTAACTGTCCTGCTTCATCGTTTCTCCTTACGCCAAAGGTTTGTCGGCGTTTTGTTTGTCGTCAAGCACCTTTTTGATATGGTTTTTCAGTCCCTTCGGGGTACGCACGGCGTTCAGCGCAAAGGCAAGCCTGTCGAGACAGTCGGCGCACAGATACAACGCCGCTCCCCTGCCTTTAAGCGGTACCGCATACACCGCTTTGTTTCTGCAATCGGGCAGATCGCAACTGACCTTTGTGTTGATATTACTTATCATTCCTTTACCTCCGTTTCGTTTAAATTGTTCATTATTCCATCTCGTTAAGCAATCCGATAAGTCGCAACTTTTCTTCGCGAAGTTCCTCGTCGGTCATACGCGTGACGTCTTGTTGTTTGTCGTCGATTTCCATAAGTACCTTGATCGCAGACAAATCGGGCGGCACGCTTTTTGTAACCACCTTGCGCTTGACAAGAGTCATTTCGCCGTCCACCGCCGCAAATTCCTCGGTGGTTTCGGCACTGTCATATCCGCGAGCTTTGCGCAACAACACGTCGACAAGCAGTTGTCGGTATCCGTCGTTACACGACTTTTGCGACGTGTTTTCGGGCGCATCCCCCGTTGACCGAATATCGTTTTCTTCCAAGCAATCACCCCTTTAACCTCGGCAATCCGACAAAAATCGACCGACTTTCACCGCGAACCGTTCTTCATTCCGCACAAACGCCTTGCCAGCCGCCGCTTGTCCCTTTGCACCGCAGACAGAGTTTCGCGTTCGGTTTGTTGCGGCGCAAGGCTAGCCACGTAGTACCGCAACTCGTCCATGGCGTGGTCGTCACGCTTGACTGGACTGTCGTTGTCGCCCCACATGTAGCCTTTTATTTCCCGAATCATGTTGACGCAATTTGCAAAGATAAACAGGCGCGGTCTGCCGTCGGCTTGCACTTTAAGCAATTGCTTCACCTTGTTTATTCCTGTGTACACGTCCTTGTTGACGCGCGTATTGACGTCAAGTCCCTGTTCGCAAAACAACTCCGCCACACTGCGTTGCCCCGACAAAGTACGTTGATTTGCCGCCGAGTCCATAAGAGCCTCTACCGCGCCGAAACGATTCTTGTGCCAACCGAGCCGCTCGCAAATTTCGGCAATTTTTTCTCCGTGCCATGCCACGTCGTGTTTCGCTGCATAGTGTTCGGCGACAACGTATACATTCCCGTCAAAATCCCGACAGTACCAATGACAAGACAACGGATTGTTAAGTCCCGGGTCGATACTCAACTTATCCTGCCAATCGGGCGGTACGGCAAACGGCTCGATGACATGCGCCGACGGGTCGAATTCTGCATAGACAAGTCCGCCGCACGCACTGAACCTGCCGTAACGTCGGCTTTCAAGAGTATCGTCGGACATACTTTCGGCAAGTTGCTTTATCTCCTTTTGCGACAGATACGGGTTGTCCGCCCACTCCATAAACTCGCACCACACTTCGTCGCTGTTGTGACAGTTTAGATAAATCTCGTCGTACACCCACGTAAGTCCTTTCAGCGGCGTCATGGTACCAAATACGTGACCTTCGCGGTCGATGACTCGCATGCGACACTCTTCGTAGATGTCGCGCGGCGGTTCTTCGTCGAACCACACAAAGTCCAGGCTTGCCCCCTGAAACTTTTCGCGCCCCGCTTCGCAACTCTTGAAACCGATCGTACTTGTACCGCCAAATACATTACGCACCACGATTGTGTCGATAACGCCGTATTCGGGACTGGCACGACTACCCGAAGTCATCACAATCTTGTCTATCCAACT
The DNA here is from genome assembly GCA_934281515.1 of uncultured Clostridia bacterium. Lineage (GTDB taxonomy): Bacteria > Bacillota > Clostridia > Christensenellales > CAG-314 > Fimimonas. Next base: position 1,979 of record CAKQXG010000041.1, read on the forward strand.
TTTGTCAAGGTAACTTAGCACCTTTTTCTGCGCAACCTCGCGCTGTACGTCACGAGACAGTGAAACGCACCAGCAGTCGATATGGTTTTTGTTTTGCCGAAACGGATGTATACCTCGCGCCAGCCACACGGTTTCGACGGCGCCGCACTCCGTCTTTCCGCTGCGGTTACCGCCAAACACCCAACGATTACGTTTCATGCACTTGTGAAAAGCCATTTGTTTGGTATGTACTTTACCTTTGTTGTATCGGGCAAGTTTGCTGTTTTTACGTCGGGTCTGTTCGCGCTCTATTTCGTGTATTCTTCCGATAATCTCGTTCAATCGATTTTCTCCTATTGCAACTCGTTTACTTGACATCAGACAAACTTCCGATCGGGTCCTTCGGCACGATTCCCCATCAAACAACATTTGTTGCCAAAAAATTTGGCATTACATAATGTAAAATTGATACAACTAACGCGCGGGTATACATCGTTGTTACCGCCCGGAATCCCCCAAATGCCAACGGACAAAACTTTTTAAAACGGTGAGTTATCTACCGATAGTTAGTCAAGCAAATCCGCATACGTATCAAAAATTTCGTCACAAGGAGGTGAAAAAACGTTGTCCGCAATATACCGCCATACAGCTCTGCTTTTAGTGCTTGCAACACTGTTCGCCTTACTTTGTCCAATCCCCGTTGCCTATGCCGCAGACGGCACGGAATGGGTGCGCGTTTGCGAAGAAGGCGTGTTTCTTTATGCCAACAACTACTCGCAAAAATTACTGTGCATACTGCAAAAAAGCTACTACCTGCGCATAGTCAAGCGAGAAGATTCAATGCTTCTAGTATCGATAATGGGTGACAACGCCGACTTTCCGTCCATAACGGGATACGTGTGGGCAACGCAGGTAAAGGAAGTCAAGTCCGCGCCTGCCACGCCGTACTACCCGACAGTCTACGTCACGGTGTCAGGCGACAGCGCGGCAGTCAAATTGTCGCCCGTACCTTCTGCCGACACTTTGGTAGTTGCCGCCAACACGCAAAAACTGTCTTTCTACGGCGAGATAATCTCCTACGGCGAAACCTGGTACTATGTTTGCTTTGCCGACAAGTTCGGCTACGTGCGTTCAACATCGGTCACCACGCCCGTAATCGCGGCGCACCCGACCCCTGTCGAAGATCCCGTGCCTGTTGTCAATCCGACGCCTGACGATCCTACGGACGAACCCGACCAACCTGCAACCGATACAACTTCGCTCGGCGCGGAAATAGTTTTGATTGTTTTTGTCGTACTACTCGCACTGGGACTAGCTTTAGCCGTAATACTGCCCGGCAACATCAAGAAACGCAACGATGTATTTGACGGCAATATCTGACGTCGCAGCACCTTTGCCGCCACATAGTCGACAACCATGCACGGCATAGGTCTTGTATCACGATACCAACGAAATTTAACAACTCTTGCCACGACAAAGGCGATGTCACATCAACCCTTTAAGGTGTATTGCCGACACCTCAGGCACAAAAACGGTTGTTTTGCCGTATTTGGCGCGGACAACCTTGTGAGTCAATTGCAGGTCGCCGAACTCTTCCACAACCCAGTCTTTGGTCACACCGTTATCGGCAAGTGCCTTGATAAAATGCTTGCGTGCAAGACAAATCTTGCGATAGACGGTGCTGAGCGAAACGCCACATTCCGTCGCCACTGCGGCAATCGACATGCCTTGCGCAAACACGCGCCTGATAAGTTCGGCTTCCTTTGCAGGCAAACTACGCAAAGCACGCTTGAGTCTGGCACAAAACATCAGGCAAGACTCGCTTCGGGCAAGCAACTCTCCAATCTGTTCAAACTGCGACGAAGCTTCGCCTTCGTTTGCAAAAAATGCCGATAACGCAAACCTTGCGGCAACTTGTCTGTATGCCTTCGCACACTTGGTAAGCGCAGCAGGCAACTTGATTACGGCAATGTCGAAGTCTAGTTTATCTTTCATTACTTTCCTCCGTGTACTTTTTTATTTTCAAACAATTTGTTTTTTTGTTAGCCGACAAAAATCTATCGTGCGTCAACATTCCAATTTAAACGCCTTTCGGAAAGGTCACTACCGTAGCACCTTTTTCGCCGACAAATATTTGCCAACCACACGATTATTATACCATACGCACATTGACAACTGTCTGTCAGTATTTCGTCTTTATAACCGCGAACTATGACTAGTTTGCACTAATTTTGTCGAATATTATTTTTAACTAACCCCACTCTTGCCCGATCGCAGAAATATCCTGCACAAAAATTATGCGAAACAATGCTTATTTTGTTGAAAAAAGAAACTTTTTTTGATATAATACATAAATAGATAATGAAGACGTATATACATACACCATTATCGAGGGAAACAAACACAAAAGACTACCAACAAAACAGTTTTTTACACACGCCTGTCGACGCGCAAAAGTCTGCCGCTCGACCAAACCAAAGGAACATATGATGAAAACAAACAAAAACATATTTATATTGTCGGTAATTTGCCTGCTGGCGTTGGTTGCAATGCCACTTTTCGGCAATGCGGCAGTCGATACGGCAAGTGCCGAAGACAGCCAAAACCCCGACATATATTTCATCCGACCCACTTCGATAGCATTGGTCGGCAATTACTTGTTTGTTGCCGACAACGTTGACGACAACAACGCACGCGGCGTGCTGTGGAGCTTTGCCCTTGACAGCTACGGCGCACCAACCGACGGCAAACAACTCAACATCGGCGACAACGGGCGCATTGTCGGTTTGTCGGGCAGCAACCTTACCTTGTCCGATGACAGCGCGACAATCGGCAGTTTGTATGTCATTTACGAATCGAACAAGGCAGTGCTGTTTGACGTAAAAACCGTCGACGGCAAGGCAACGCTTACGCAAAACGCCAATGCAAAGACGGTGATTACGCCCGATGCAGGCGAAAAACTTGCCGACGCGACAGTAGTACAATTTCGTGGCAAAACAACCGTAGCATATGCAACCCAAAGCAAACTGACATATCTCGACCCGATGTACGATTTTGCAGTCAGTGATCAAAACATATTTAAAAACGCAGTAAGCCTGTTTTATGGTAACAATGTCACGTATGTAGTAAAAAGCGACAATACAGTAGGTACCCTTGACATGACAAACACGCGAAATAGCATGTTGGTTATCGACGGCGCCGATCCGAAGGTAAACAACGGATTTGTGTTTACCGACAACGACGGAGCGTCAAGTATCGCACTGTACAACAACAGCCAGATTATCTTTTTGCAACAAAAGGGCACAATGTACACACCATACGGAAGCGAAAACGATTGGGACGACATCACCAAGCTTACCGGCACGGAGAACGCCACCATTGTCGACATCGCAACGTCCGACGGCAGATTGTACGTACTTGACAGCAACCATCAGGTTGTGTTGTACAACAAGTCCGCCGCCACTGCCGCAGCAACCCCCGCAACCGACAAGGACGGCAACAAAATCTTTATCGGCAGCGACACGGTAAGCCAGGCGATACCCGACGTAAAACAAATCACGTCCTATACGTTGGCAAAAAGCGTGGGCTACCCCACTAACATCGTATACAAAACAACCGACGGCGCAACAAGTATTGTCGGAGGCGTAAAGGAATTGACCGCCGATGACACGTTTATCGTACTTGGCTACGACGGCAGCTCCGCTTGCCCGTACTACCTGGTGCTTGTAGGCGATCGTTTCGGTTGGGTGATGAAGTCCGACGGAGCAACCGCCCCCGAGGACGACGACAAAATTACGGTGCTTAGCAGCCGCGTAAACGAAACCGTGGATATGAAAGCCAAGCTTACTTCCCCCGGCGACGTGTACGTGTACGATTTGCCCTACGACGGCGAGCGCGCAACTAAAATCAAATACACGCAGTCGGCACAAAATCTTACAGAAGTAAGTCTGTTGCAGACGTTCCGTCAAACCGTTTCCACCGACGCGCAAGGCGACGCCACTACGGTTGACCTTGTGTGGTACCTTGTGTCGTTTGAACAACCCGACGGCACGGAAACAAAGGGGTTTGTAAAGCAAAGCGACATAGGATATTTTTCCGTCGACCCCAAGAGCACTATCGGTCTGGAAGTACACAAAGCCAACCTTAAAATAAACGCTACTCTTTTTGAAGCGGTAACGGTGTACGCCACCGCCGACTTGACCAAGGGCGCAGAACTGTACAATGCCAAGGGCAACATCGTCAAGTTGTACAGCGGCGACAGAGTGTTTTTGTTAAGCAAGTCAGGCAACGGTCTTGCAGCCGAAATTTGCATATTGCACAACGACAACACAGCCGACTACGGTTGGATTGACGCGTCGCGCCTGATTGATGCCAACCAAATTACGGCAAACACCATTGCAGGTTTAAGTTTTCTTGGCGGCGCATGCCTGTTGGCAATACTTCTGCTGGTAGTGTTTAAGGTAAAAAAGAAAAAGTCAGTTTAAACAAACCATACAACAAAACACAATTTTAAAGCAAATTACGCACCCGAGAAAAACTCCTTTCTCGGGTGCTTTTGTATAATATTTCAGTTTACATCTGCGGATTCAATCGACAAAGGTGTTTCCGCCACGTCGGATTGCGGCTCGACCACTGTAATTTTGCCCACCGACACTTCGTAGGCGGTACGCGTAACAATCGTTTCGTCGTCAAGTTTCTTCTGGTAGTTACGCGATTGTACTCTACCTGCAATGTTCACCTGCGTGCCGACGGTCAGTTTTTCGGCAAAACGCGCGTTACGTCCCCACACAATACAGGGAATGTAGTCGCTTTTGTTGTACTGCCTGTTGACGGCAATCAACAGGTCGCATATCTCGCGATTAAATGGCGTTGTACGATATACCGGCGGCTTGCACACAAAGCCCACCAGATTCATCGTGTTGGGGTTTACCGTCGAATCGAACGGCACCACGTCGCGCACAAATACGGTCAGCATCAACTTGCTATGTTGCCCGACCACTTTGTTGTAGCTACGAAATTGACCGTGCAACGTCAGTTGTGCGCCGTCTACAAACATGTCGGACAGCAAGTGCTCCGACACAGACACAGGTAACACATCGTCCATGCCCGACAGACGTTTGACGGCAAGCGACACTTCGTAAAACTTTTCTCCGAATATCTCATGCGAGTAAGTGGGTTGTCCGACAACCGTGCCGCACAAAGTTACGCTGTTGTTTGTTGATAGATTTGTCATTTGTGTACTCCTTTTTGACCGTTTGTATTTTGGTTATATCTTTTTTTTGTATGTGGGGAAACCTTTTTGACAGGTAGAAACCTTTTCGCGTAAAGAGTTTTTGCAAATACCCCACTTTCAAAAGTTTTAAACTATTTTCGGCAAATTCTCTAATGCCACAGTTTAATTCATCAAATCAGACCGTTATTCCAACCGAGTTTGCTTTTTACAGTGTTCTTTTGCAAACTTTACCGCATTTTATTGTGTCTGCGTCTGCACCAGTAACTTTTGTCTGCCTGTGCCGTCTATGTAGTAACCTTCACGATAAACAAGCTCTCCGACCGGCACCACAGACAACCCCTTCAAACGCATTGCTTCGAATATCAGCGGCAGAGCCTCTACGATGTGGTCGCTGTTGTTGTGGCACAGTATAATGTCGCCGCTGTCGGCACGTTGAACACGCGCTGCAATTTCGCCTGCGGAAAGTCCCTTCCAATCAAGACTGTCCACACTCCATTGCACTGCCATCAATCCTTGCTCGCCACACACTGTCAGCAACGTGTTGTTGTAGTCTCCGAACGGCGGTCGGAACAAGGTTACGGGTGCGCCGGTAATATCGAAAATTTTACGACTGCTTGCAGACAATTCTTTTGCGATTTCGTCGGCAGACAGTTTGCTCATATGCGGGTGAGTGTCGCTGTGCGTACCTATTTCAAATCCGCGTGACTGTATCTCGGCAGTCATTTCGGGGTACTTGTCCACCCAGAAACCGACAAGAAAGAATGTCGCTTTGACCCCGTACTTGTCGCAAACGTCCATGATACTGCGCGTTTTGTCCGCGCCCCACGCCGCGTCAAAACTTATCGCACACACTTTGTCGGTACGATCGACGCAATAAATCGGTACAAGTCTGTTTTTGGCAAACGCCTGTGCATACATACCTGCGCCGCAAACAAACACTGCGCACAACACAACGGCGGCAACGGCAACAATAAGCGATTTCATTGCAAATCCTTGTACTTGCATTATATCACATTCCCCTTTTAAAAATTTTGATGTTTTTGTCGAATAAAACGGAATTTTGTATATTGTATTCACAATGACACGAATAAATGCAAGCGCCGAATTGCCCATAACCGTTTCAGATGCAAATACATTTTTATCCTGCTTGTGCTTCGTCGATAATAAAAAAACACCGAGCGGTCAATACCTACCCGGTGCATGTATCAATATTTATTATTTAACTACAATCAAATCTTTTTTCCGCAAGACTTGCAAAACTCGCTGTCGTGGTCGACGGTCTGTCCGCAATAGGGACACTTCCTGACAAGTTGTTTGCCACACTTTTTGCAGAAACCTGCGTCGGGATCGTTTTGCTCTCCGCAAGTCGGACAAATCGTTTTGTCTCCGCGTACGGCATTACCGATACTGACAATCGTCGGAGTCATTTCTTCCCCTACCTGTTGCATAATGGGAACGCTGTCGTTTTTGACAAACGTAGCGATGTCCTTGCGGAATCCGAAAATCATCATAACCATACCCACGGCAAACAATGGCATGCCGATAAAAGCAAGGAAAAACAGTTGCGGCATCTTTGACGGGTCGGAAAACGCCTTAAAAAAGTCAATCAATGCAACTACTGTCAATGCCAATCCGATTGCAGCCAGTATTGCACCTAAAATCTTAAACATAAGGCGTTTCTTTTCGTGGCGTTGTCTTTCTTCGTGTATTTGTTGTTCGGTCCGAGGGGACTGTCCGTTGTAAGACATAAATTTACCTCCTGTAAACCCCAACAAAGTTACCGCAAGCAATCTCGCAAAGGCACTTTATTGTTGTCAACATTATACACTATGCTTCGTTTTTTTGCAACGACATCCATGCAAATTTTTGTCCGTTTTACCAAAATTTTACACAAAAATTTGCATACGTATCAAAAAATTTGTAACAAAGTCACAAGTACTACACACGTCAGTTTACAATCCGAGCAACACTCTTGCGCAACGCTCGGTACCGTCAAGCAAAATCGCCAATTGTTTTTGTCGGGCACGTATCTCGTTGCCGTATACGTAGGCTTCGTCCAAGGCAAAAGGTAACGTTTCGGAAAGACCGTCGTTGTCGGCAATTACCCCGCACCCTGCCTTTGCAAAGTAGTCGGCGTTTTGTGCCTGCTCACCGCGAGAACCACTGGCTAGCGGTACGGCTACGAACGGCACACTACACAACGTCAACTCGCAAAGCGTTGTACTGCCTGCACGGGTAAGGCACACATCGGCGGCGGCAAACAAGTCGGACGGATCGGGAACGTACTCCGCTTGATGAACAAAACCGCAATCCACACGCTTACCTTTGCCCGTCAACACAAATATGTCAAATTTGTCTGCCAGGGCAGGATTTGCGACAATTGCCGCATTTAACGACGCCGCGCCTAAACTGCCGCCAACAACAAGTAACAACGGTTTTTTACCGTCAAAACCCGTTTGCTCAAGCCCTTTTGCGCGTACTCCGTTTGTCAATCCGCGACGTATCGGCAACCCTACACACTTTGTCTTGTTGCCGATAGGAAATGCCGACAATTTTTCATCGGCAAACCGCATGCAGATTTTGTTTGCAAGACCCAGCGACATATCGCTTTCATGCAATACAGTGCGAATACCTTCTTGCCGAGCGGCTATCACCACAGGCAAACCGACATAACCGCCCTTACTGAACACCACGTCGGGCGACAATTCTTGCAATATCTTACGCGCCTGTCGCACACTTGTCGCCAGTCGAAACGGCAACAGAAGATTGCTCGGAGAAAGGCTCCTACGAAATTTGTATGCGTCTATATGCCTGTAACAAACAATCTTGCCGCTCTTTACATAAGGTTCCACAAGCGATTTGTCTCGCAAGGAACCGCCCACGTAATACAACGTGGGTCGTTCAGAAACAAGTTTCTTGCCTTCAGGCGACATCAGAAAGTCGCAAATAGCCAGGTTCGGCGTAACATGTCCTGCAGTACCGCCACCGCAAAATAGAATTTTCATACCATTAGTTTACGCAATTTTTACCATAAATGTGTATAGACAACCTTATGCTTGCTTTGCCCACATGCAAAATGTCCCTGCAATTGTTGCAAGGACATATGTTTGCGTTTGATCGACACGCATTACAAAATATGCTTGATATTTGGTATCATCAGATGCGGAACGTAATCCAACAATTCTTCCACAACAGACAGTTGCGCCGTCACCTGTTTGTAGTCACCCTGCCTTACATACGCTTCCGCCTCGGCGAAACGAAGATTTATTTCATAAACGTCCACGTGCGGCAAGAGCAGTTCGCTGGTTTCTCGCAGACGCACCCACCTCTCGCGAAACTCGTCAAAGCGGGCTTCGGAGAGGGTTTCGGCGTCGCTTGCCGCAATCACCTCAAGGCATTCTTCGTGCAGTTCGTCGTAGGCTTTTTTAAGAAGCACTACTTCCAACACGCCGCACGTCAGCACTAAAACAAGCGCGACGAGACCGGCAATAATATTGGCGTTCATTTCTGCACCTCCGTATCGAAGAATTCAACCGCCCCTTTGTATCGTTGTAAAGTGGCGCGGTTGTTTTCATCGATGCAAAGCAACAAGATGTCTTTCACCTTGGCGTGCCTTGCCGCAACGACAGGCATGACGTTTTCGCGCGTGAAGCCGTTGTTAGCCATGTCCTTGTCGCACCATTTACCCTCTACAATTACAGGAATCGGCAGCGTTTGTTGTTTGTCCGACATTTGTTTGTTGGCAATTACCGTCAGTTGACCGTTTGTTTCCATAATACCGTAAGTTACTTCTTCCAGCGAAAAGTACTCCGCGGCTCGCATTGCCTGCAACAAATCGTTGACATGCATATTAAGCTTGGCAAGCGCCGCCGTGTCAATGCCGTACTGGTCGATTACCATCACGGGTTTACCGCTGATGATACCCTGCACGGTACTGCTCTTCGACAACAAAAGTATAGTCTGGTGTATGACAAACATTGTAAGTATTGCCACAATACCAAAGGTAATAGGAATCGATCGGTCCGCCATAGGAATGCAAGCCAACTCCGAAATGACCAGTGTAATGACCAATTCAAATGGCTCCATTTCCCCGATTTGACGTTTACCCATCAGCCGAAATACAAACAACAGTACGACAAACAGAATGATTGCCCTAATGAAGATTATCAGCATACCTACATTATGTGGCAATGCCGCAAACAATATACATAAGTACAAGCAATTGCACGTTTTTTTGAGAAATATTAGTTGTCGGTTCCGAAGAACTCTCGATTTTTATTCGAAACTACTACTTCTCCGATTCTTGCCTGTTTGCACTCTCTTGCGGCAATAATTTTGCAAGAGCTTTATCTAATGCTTTTGTACCCAGAAGCGTTGCCAACAACACGCCGTTTATCGCATAATTGAGCAAGGCAACAGGTGTACGTGCACCTGCAAATACCCAAAAAGACTTGCGTATTTGCGATTGGTCCATTGTCAGGAATTGCACAAAACCACTAGGCGACGGGCGTACGCCGACAACTACCTGCAACCACAAACCGAAATTGTTTATAAATGTAGTACACACGACAAAACAAGTCACCACTCCGACGACCAATGCAAGCAGTCTTTTGTCGGGCAACAGCTTAAAACACAAGCCTGCAATCAGTCCCGTCAGCAGGCAGCTCAGACCGATAAAATAATTGTATCCCATGCCGCCCATCGGGTTGATAAAGTGAGCAATCAGGTCGCCGAGAAACCCGACTGTCATTGCCGAGATTGTACCGAGATACGCCGCCGCGACAAACGATACAACAATCGTAAAGGAAATTACTCTGCTGAAATTAGGCGTAAGCGGGATTGTAAACATGTTTGCAACGACAGACAATGCACACAACATTGCAGTTGCACAAATACGAAAAGTTTTGGACATAAAAAAACTCCTTTTGCAAATTGGCAAAAGCAGTCCGAAAAGTGAATATACACATACACCACCGACGCGCGACATATGAGCCGCAACGCAAGCAAATGCAACGGACCCGACGATGCACCGCATGACAAATGAGCCACTTCGTCCGCGATTTTGTCCCCAAAACGCAGCACTTTACGCGCACAATCGTATTTTGCTAGGTGTATTATAGCAGTTTACGCCATCGTTGGCAAGCGTTTAGACGGTAAACGAAAGTAAATATTTTTGACAAAATCAGATGTCAAACAGTTTGAAATTTCGCCCTGTTTGTCGGCAAATTGTTGATACGTATGCAAAATTTCCCGACATAAGATACTCTACATGCCCCTGTCCGTCAGTGTGACAGGGAAGAATTTTCGCAGCAAAATTTGCCGTTGCGACCGAACTTGACACTAACCTGACGTCACTCGCAGCAAAATAATCGCGCACCACATCGGTAACGTAATCGAAATGGGTACAACCAAGGACAACTGTATCTGTTCCCTTATACAAATACGCGCTGTTATCCAACGTTCGCCGTACCACATCACGGCACACTTCGACAGGCGCGTGCTTCTCTGCCAAGGTCACAAACGCACCGCAGTCAATTGCATTGCACTCTACGCCATATTTGGCAAACAAATTTCGATACACATCGGTTTCGATACATAGTTTGGTAGCCAACAGGCATATTTTGCCGGTTTCAGTTGCAACTTGTGCGCTTTCTACGGTAGGTTGAATTGTAGTGATTACTTCGACATTATTCGCAAAACACGCCTGCAAGTCTCTAAAGGCATTTTTTCCATTTGTTCCCTGCATACAGACGCTTGCCGTATTGCATGCCAACACCACACCGTCCACAACGTTGGCAAACACTCGACAAATGCCAGTCACACGTTGCACAACCTCGTCGGCGGTTCTGGTGCCGTACGGACAATAACCTTCGTCGGCAAAGTAAATGTAGTCGATATCGCGGCGCAGTTCTACCAATCTGTCCAACACGTTAAGTCCGCCAACGCCCGAATCCACAACAAACACCTTACGCACACCGTTCTCCGACAGTATTATATTGCGACACGTACAAAAAATTGCGCCCGAAATGCATTTTTAGTGCAAATCGAGCGCAAATAAATTGTAATATTTAACTATGTTACGGCTTGACAACGCAAACACTGCCCATTGGCGTCACTTTGCCGTCACAGACAATCAGACCGCCTTCATGCCACATTTGGTAAATAGGCACGCCCAACTCTCTCGCCGCACGCGCGGTACACTGCTGTTGCAATTCGGTCGCAAGAAAGTGTACTTCCAAGTCAAAGCCATGCACCAGCCCCAAGCCGTTCCACAATCCGTAACTGTCGTAGTCCTCGTCGGGCGTCACGTGGTAGCGTGAGAGTTGCAACATTGCACCTGCGCTTGCACCCATTACAACGCCGTCAAAGTGCTTTACCGCGTCTGTAAGATTCAACTCGGCAAGCCGTGCAATAGCTTTCTCGGGCATACCGCCCGTAAAAAACAGCACGTCGGCACTGGCTATCTGGGCAAGTTTGTCCTTGCTGTCGTAGTAGTCCAACCAGTCGATGTCGGCATTGTCTATGCCAAACCGTGCAAACGGGCGCATAATGTTGTCATACTTGGTTCCGCCCACGCCATACACCGACTGCCACGTCTGTTCGTCGTATATGTCGTGCTCCCGATAGGCAAGCGGAACAATCAACACATGCCCCTTTACATAAGGTTGCAACCTTTCGTAAGCCCAGTCACCGTCAAAATTGTAGTAGTTAAGCAGTACGTTTATCATAAGTTTATCTCGGTCAATACAACGTTACGCCGTTTTTGTCAACGTAAGCATAGGCAATTTTGTGCGGAGCAGGCGCATTGTCGGTAATTTCGATTGCCGCCGACAGCATTTTTTTCGCCTCGGCAAGCCCCTTGTTGCGGTGATAAACCTTGCACAGCACATCACCCTTTTGCACTTTGCTACCGAGCTGAACTTGCATAACCACACCTACGGAGAAGTCAATCGCTTCGCCCTTGGTCATTCGTCCGCCACCCAGCATTGTTACGGCGCGACCGATGTCGGCAGCGACCATGTGACCTACATATCCGTCGCGGTCGGCAACCACTTCGTCAATCTCGCCAAGGCTAAACTTGTCGGGGTGCAAAATGTAACTTGCGTCGCCGTGTTGAGCCGTGACCATTTCGGCAAACTTTGCAAGTGCTTTGCCACTGTCGATAACGTTTTGGAAGGCTTCCGCGGCGGTTTGCTCGTTGTACTTGCCCGTAAGTGCCAGCAACTTGATTGCCACCTCGCGTATTTCCGTGTACAGGCGGTTTTGTTTGCCGTTAAGCACGTCCACAA
>CAKQXG010000042.1 GCA_934281515.1 uncultured Clostridia bacterium
AAGTTCTTTCTCTGCGCTTGTAATCTAAACGTAATTCATAGGCGGTTACCTCCCGTCGAGAGTTTATGTTTTAATTTTATTAGTGTTTTCGTTACGCCTCTCTAAATTTGTTTTCTGCTAATTTGGTAGTGCTATGTAAAAACTACCAAATACATTATAGCACAAATTTTTTTATTTTTCAAGCTCTAATGCACTCGGCTGTGTGAAATGTGTACGATTATGCAACTAGTCTGTTAAATTTTAGCATTGATAATTAAGTTTTTCAAATCAAATAAGTCAAGCGTAACTATAATAGCGAAAACAAAAAAGACTTACGAAAAAAAATCGTAAGCCTTTTGTTATCGTTTGAAAGCGCAATTTTGAAATTTTTGTTATAGTATTCCCCAAAACAACTCCGCATAATGGGAAAGGCTTTTGTCGTCCGTTTTATCGGAGGCAACGGAAAACGGTTCGTGTTGTTACCGCTTGTCAGCACTATTTTGCGTCGTCTGCCGTGTCGTCGGGCGCTACGTCGTCGCTTTTATCGTCTGTTCCGTCTGTGTCGTCGGGTTCGGTGGTGTCGGCGGTCGTATGGTCGGCACAAGTGTCAAGCGGATCGGTGTAGAAGTCGTCGGCTTGTTGGCGTTGCTCGGCAAGTTTGTTTGCCATTTGTTCTGCGCGAGCCGTGTCGGGCGTAAATTTGGCTGAAAGGCGTTCCACCACAAAGTTGACGGAATTGAATTTTAGTCCCAATGCGTCGGCAAAGCCTCCGGCAAGCAAACAACGTAATTTATCAAGGTTTTTCTGTACGTCGGTGCTGTCGGTCACAACGTACAATGTCAGCACAAAGCCCTGCTTGTCGTCGGCAGTTATCTTGGTTTTGCGGATTTTTACGCCGTCAACCTGCTTGACGCAACCGTCGATGATGTTCTCCACAACTTTTTTGTTGGCGGACGTCGCACTCTCGCTGTCGCAGTACAGCAGTATGCGTTTGAGGTTTGCACCCGTGCTGAAGTTGACCCATATCAGGTACACAGCCAACGCAACAAATAATATGGCAAGTATTATTGTCAGTGTGCCTGCTACGCCGTTTTCCGCCCAGTTTGCTTGCGGAATGACGTTTGCCATGTACAACACTGTGGTTGCGGCAAACACCGTAGCGATACAAATCAATGCCACAAGGGCTACTTTTTCGGTAATTCTACGCATAATTTCCTCCGTTTACGAAGTTTTTCGGTGCGGCGCAAAGCCGTTTGCGATACAAATATTATGCTCGTTTTGCACGCAAACAATACGTCGCAACCCGTTGACTGTATTGTACCGCATGCCTTTGGTTTTGTCAAGCCGAGTGGCGAACAGATACGTGTACAAATCAACGTTTGATGTAAAAAATCAGATACGTATGCAAAATTTTATTACAAAATCGACGTTATTGTCGTATTTTGCATATGGTAACGGTTTTGTTTTTCAACGAAATCCCGACCACTTCGTAGCCGTAACCCGGCAACTCCTTTTTGTATGTCAGAAAAGCGTGGTCTATGGGCAACCCTGCAATTTGCTCTGCTTGTTCAAACGTCAGGTCGAATTTGTCTTTTCCGTTTTGCGCAATCCACTGCCACAACTTGTCGTATTTGCTCATTTTGTCGTCTCCTTTAGCGGCGTTGCCAATATTGTACTGGTATCGGGACTATTTGTCAATGTTTTACGCTTAAACGTAGAAGTGCAAATTACTTGTCCGAGTTTTGACTAGCACGTATTTCGGAATTTTGAAAGGTCAGGCGGTGTGGGGAAGAAAATGCCTTTTTAAAAGTTTCTCTTCCCCCGCAATGCTCTAATTACTGATATTTACTTGACTAACCACACAAAGTTTGGTACAATATGTACGTATGTCATTGTGGTGTAGTGTCTGATGTGCCGCAATCGAACCAAATCTGACGCTTGCGCTACATCGCGCGGCGCGACAATAAGGAGAATCACTATGAAAAGAACTTACCAACCCAAGAAACGTCAAAGAAGCAAAGTACATGGTTTCCGCGCAAGAATGAAGACCACCGGCGGTCGTCGCACGATTGCTCGTCGTCGCAACAAGGGTCGTCACGAACTGACTGCGTAACAGGGGCAAATCAAATTGAAGTCTATTTACAGACTCAAAAAAAACTACCAGTACAACTACGTTTACAAACATTCTCAAAGCGTTGCAGACAATTACTTTGTGTTGCTTTATACCAAAAGCAATGTCAGGCAAACCAAATTCGGATTTTCCGTTAGCAAAAAGTTTGGGCATGCAGTACAGAGAAATCGTATTCGCAGGCAAATGAAAGCGGCGGTGTCCGGCATGGTGGGCGAAGTAAAAAGTGGCTACAACGCTATTTTTATACCGCGCAAAAGTCAGGCGTACGACTACGCCGTGATTGTCGATAGTTTTCGCAGGTTGCTTACGCGTGCGGAGCTGATGCAATGAAGTACGTTTGTATCGCCTTGCTCCGTTTGTACAAGGCAACCCTGTCCAGGTGGAAGGGGCGCAAAACCTGTATCTATCGCCCCAGTTGTTCGGTATTCGCTATGGAAGCTTACGCAGAACACGGCTTTTTTGTAGGCAGTTGGCTTACTATCAAACGTCTGTTGCGTTGTGCGCCGTGGGGCAAAGGCGGCTTCGACCCTGTTCCTGTCAACATCAGGGGCAGACGTAAGTGGTACTTGTAGTCAATGAGGTAACAATGAGTAAAAAATTTCAATCCGCGCTTACCGTAGTGTTGCTGTTGGTGTGCTGTCTGTGTCTATTTACGTCGTGCGCCACGCAAAAAATCGACTTTTTCTCCAATATCGAGGATACTCTCGGCGTTGTGGGCAAGTTGGTGCGTGCCATGCACTCGTGGATAGGTAACTACGGCTGGACGGTAGTTGTATTTACCGTGTTTTTGAAGGTACTTATGCTGCCGTTGGACTTCTGGCAACGTTTCGCAATGCGCAAAGCCTCGCTTAAAACGCAAAAGATTCAACCCTTGCTTACCGCAATCGACAAACGCTACGGCGCAAACTCGCAGAAGGCTCAGGAAGAAAAGAGTAAACTTTTGCGCAAAAACGGCGGTACGGGCATGGGCGGCACCTGCTTGCCGATGATCGTCAGCATGGTTGTATTCTTCGTCATGTTTGGCGGCTTGCGCGAGTACTCCAACTACAGCAGTGTAGCCATGTTCAAGGAGTTGTCGCACGAGTATTTCGACACCTGCATTGCCGAGTTCGACAAGGACGCCGACTTTGCGCAGGATATGATCGACTACCGCGCCGCATTGGACGCAGCGTTGGCAGGCAAACAGGACGACAGCGAAGGCAATACATCGCTTAAAGTAAAAATCAACAGTATTACGGGTATCGTGTCCAAGTACGCAAGCGACAGCGCAATGAACGCCAAAACTGCGGACATCACGACAAAAGCTCGTGATGCTGTCAAGAAAAAGTACGTAGACAGCAAGGAAAGTTGGCTGTGGATACAAAACGTGTGGCAACCCGACACGTGGGAAACGATCATGGCTCCCTACGACGGTAGCGGCACAAATACGTTTGGCACAATCGTCGACAAGGACACATTCCCCGGCGGTCGCAATCTGTACGACACCATACGCAACGCCGTGCTGGAAACGGGCGGCTACGGCAAAAACGGCAGTTGGAACGGTTTGTTGATACTGCCCGTGCTGTCCATTGCTTTGAGCTTTTTAAGCATGTTCATTTCGCAAAAGACCGAGTCTAAACGCCGTGCAGGTCAGGACGCTGCGGCGGTCAGCACCGAGCAGGCGCAACAACAGCAGATGACCAACAAGACAATGATGATCATCATGCCTTTGATGATGGCGTACTTCGGCTTTTTGTACACAGGCGCATTTGCAATCTACATGGTGTGCAACTACGCGCTTAGTATCCTTTCTACCCTTGCGCTCAGCGTACCCGTGGAGAAAGCCGTTGCCAAGAGTATGCAGAAGCAGGAAGAAAAAGATAATTCCGGCAAAGCCAGTTACATGAGGTAAACATAATGAAAACAACTATATCATCGGGCAAAACATTGGAAGCGGCTGTTTCCAATGCCCTTGCCGAATTGGGACTGAGCGAGGAGCAAGTCGACGTCAAGGTGTTGCAAGAAGGCGGCTTCCTCAAGTCCTTCAAGGTGGAAGTGACCGAAAAGCCGTCGCAATCCCAACGCATACAACAGTTTCTTGTCAACGTCATCGAAAAGATGGGTATCGAAGGTTGCAATGTGGAAGTTGCCGAGAGCGACTCTACCGTTATGCTAACGGTTACGGGCGACAATGCCAATGCCGTTATCGGACATCGCGGCGAAGTGCTGGACGCATTGCAGTACCTGTGCAGCCTGTTGCTCAACGAAAAGACAAGCGGCTTCAAGCGCGTGACAATTGACGCCGAAGGGTACCGCGCCAAGAGAGAAAAGACTCTTGTACGTCTTGCGCAAAATCTGGAACAAAAGGTAAAGCGCACCGGTAAACCCGTCAATCTGGAACCCATGAATCCTTACGAACGCCGTATCATTCACACGGCATTGCAGGGTAGCAAGTACGTAACTACCGAAAGCGAAGGTCAGGGACCGCAACGTCACGTGGTCATCACGCCCGTGTCGCAAAGCAACGTGCTTAACAGTCCCAACGCACCGCGCAAAACGCTGAACTTCGTCTACCGTAGCGATAAGAAAAGACGCAGATAGTTTGCGAGTAGCAAAAATATAACAACCGACAGACCATGGCATTGCCACTGTCTTTTTTTGCAAAAAATCGATACGTATACAGATTTTTCTTCATATTATGGTAATAAACGGGTTGCCGTAAAATTGATTTGTGTGGAGCAGGCTACGAAGTGTACGCCCATATGGCAATACGGTACCCGAGTCGGTATGTCACGGAATATAACGATAAAAATCTTTGGCTTGCGAAGTTTGAAACGGCTGGTGTCGGGAGTTAGAAATTATCGTCAAAAACTAAATATTGTGTACAGTGTATCTACACTTGACAAGTCGGCGTTTTTGTGATATAAGATATATAATCAAAGATTTATTTAGGAAACAGTAACCATGTGCGGACAGCATACTTTATTTGAACCTACAATTTTTGTCGGTTTCAGGTATTGTATTGTTGATGTTCGTAATCGGCTGTAGGCAAGGAGCAAGCGCAAGAGCAAAGAGACAAACCGCCCCTTGCCATTTTTTTACCGAATTGCTACCGCATGAAGTAAACGGCAAATTTCGAAAGGAAGAAAAGATGTCTCGGAAAAAACGCCAACGGAGGTAACTATGAGCAAGTCAACTTTACTCAGAATTGTCGCAATAACCGTCGTGTTGCTGATTGTCTGCGCAACGTTTGTTGCATGCAAGGACAGAACGATCACCGTTACGTTTGTTACAAACGGCGGTGCGGAGATTGCTCCGATCACCGTCAAGCTCGGCTCCGAGGTTACTTTGCCGCGCGCCGAAAAAAGCGGCAGAGAGTTTGTCGGTTGGTACTACGACAAGGATTTTGTCGAAGTTTGCCCCGACGTAACCAAATTCGATACTGACCAAACGTTGTACGCGCGCTACGGGATT
The DNA here is from genome assembly GCA_934281515.1 of uncultured Clostridia bacterium. GTDB lineage: Bacteria > Bacillota > Clostridia > Christensenellales > CAG-314 > Fimimonas. The sequence goes on from CAKQXG010000042.1 coordinate 5,564, forward strand.
CGGTTGACCTTCGACGCGTCGGGCGGTAGCGAAGTCGCTTCACGACTATATTACGAGGGCGAAGAACTCGGAGCCTTGCCCGTTACATACAAAAACGGCTTTTCTTTCAGTGGCTGGTACTACGATGTCGAACTCAACAAGGTCGTAGGCAAAAAGGATGTGTTGAGTAATCCGACAACGGTGTACGCGGCGTTTTCCGAAACTGCCGACACTCTCAAAAAACTGACAAGCGTGCGCGACACGTCCGATTTGCCCCTCGTCGAAGTCAAAGCCGACGGCATTACGCTGCACAACGAAAACGTCGCCGACTATCTGTCTCTTATGTCATTTGGCGGCGAGACGATTCGGCTTATCTGCATGTCGTCAGCCGACGGTTTGTACAACATGCAACCCGTCAAGCGATTGGACGAAGGCGCAAGCTATTCGCTCAAGGCATTGTCGGGTGCGGTAAAATTCGTCTCCGTCGACGGCTACGATACCGAGCGTGCCGACGAAGTGACATTTACCACCCACAAGGAGCAAAAGGAAGTAATCGAGCGCAAAGCCGTTGTACATATTACTCCCGACGAGCTTGCCAAGTGGGAAGAAAACGTATACGTATATATGGATACGGGGCTTGAAAAAGACGTCAACCGCATTGTCGTCAAGCCGAACGGCTCAAAGATAATCGAAGTCGGCACAATAGTCACCGTCGGCGAACAAGCCACCGAGCAGGACGGCGACTACATTTGCAAAGTTATTGCCGTCAAGCGCGAAACCATGAAGTATGTTGTCGGCAACGATGTCAGGGAAGGCGAGTTTATCGTAATGGACGTGGTTACGCCCAACGTGGACGACATCTATCTTGATCTGGACATCTACGGCGAGCGGCAAGCGCAATTGGAAGGCGTTGTAAGTCTTTCTGCAGAGACCATCGCCGAAAACGTTGCCAAAAATCAAGGCGTGGCGGTACTAAAAGAAGCTGTCAAAAATGCCGTAGACAACTCTCCCACCGTCAACGAATACCTGCAAAAACTCCCCGACGAGCGCGACAGACAAGCCTTTGCTATGGCTCTTGGCGGATTTAACTTCCAGATGCCAAAGGTGCGTATAGACATCAGCGGCACAAAACTGGGCTTCGAGATAGAGCTTGGCGGCGAAATCAGTATCAAAAATTTCAAGGTCAGCGTTACGGTGACCATACAAAACACAACGTCCGTCGACTACCGCTACACGATTTGCAAGTCGGGCAAAGTCACGCTGAATCCGTTGCTGTGGTTTTACACCGACATCAAGGTGGACCTTGCCAACGACTTCTCTATCGAGTTGCAAGCGGCAGTGGAGTTTAGCGACGGCGACGAGGATATACACGGCATAATCGACATCACCGACGAAGTGGAATATGTCATGGACATTGCCAAGGACGGGCAAAACAAGTTTGCCGAAGCTATCGGCGGCAGTCCGTTGTGGGACGACTCCGAATTGGAGTATGCCGACATATTCAGCATTCCGCTCGGACAAATTCCTCTGCCCGTACCTGTGGTGTCGCTGCAACTGGAGTTTAACGTGGTCGGCTCTCTCGGAGCACGCGCAGGGTTGTATGTGGAGTTTGCTCATCATTATGTCGAAACGACCACTCTTACCAACGGCGAAACGGCAAACGGAGACAATGGCAAACCCGTGATGTTTAACGAGTTCAAGTTTACTCGCGCAACCGCCGCCAACGAGATTGACATCTCCGTATTGCTCAAGGGACAAGTCGGTTTCCGATGCGGATTGGAAGTGCGGTTGTCACTGTCGGTGGTGCGCCTTAACAACGTTGCCTCGGCATACGTGTCGTTCCGATTCGGTCCCTACGTGGAGTTGTCGGGGTTGGTCAACTTCCGCTACAGCTATGACGCGGTAAACAGAGTGTCGGAAACTCATCTGTACGGCGGCATGTATCTCGACGTCGGGTTGTTTGTCAATGCCAAAATCGGGGCAAAGTTCCTTGTATATGATGTCAACACCGACATTTTCGACAAGAAAATCAGTCTGTACGGCGTTGGCGAACGGCTTATTCCGCTTGGTTTCGACGGGGAGCCTAATACGCCGGACAATCCGTACGTCACTACCTCTCGCTATGGCGGCGTACGTATGAGTACTGCCGAAATGCGGTATCTTGACATCGTGACGGGCGAAGAAGTGACGGACAACGCGCTGCGCACACGGTACGGATCGATTTTCTACTACGAGTTCGAGCTGGTCGACATGCCCGACTATCAGACGGAAAATTACGCCGATTACATATGGATAGGCGACTATCCCGTCATTTCCAGAAACTACCCCTACAAAATACTGCGCTATGCCGTCAAGGCAAAACTGTTGCCAAAGCATGGCGTGTATGCAAGCGGTATCGAACGGTTGTACTACGTGGAGTACCGCAACCCCGACGGCAGAGACTACGTTTACCAAAACAGCGAGTTCCGCAACGAGTACTATGCAGGCGGCGGATCCACCTTCTCGGAAGTGCTGTATTTCCTTACTTTCCGCGAAGGCGAGCAGGTTGTGCCGCCGGACATCTACGACAATTTGCCCGTGCGCCAAGGCTACTACCTGGATATCAACGACCTGTGGGAAAAGTACTATCCGTTTATGGGCGACCAAATCGACGACCGATTTGACGGCACTTTCCCCAAAGTAACTGTCGACAACGCCAGCGAGATATTAAAAGGGTATCTTATCGTCAATACGTGCTACTACCGCTTGAAGTGGAAACAGATGACTTACACTGCCGACTTCTACTACCCCGAGTACGAAACGGCAGACAAGGTGTCGGACAACAAGCGCCTTGCCACGGTCAACATGGTGTATGCGCCGTCGGCAAGAATGTTTGTGTTGCTTACGGACAACATCACCGCGCCGCAGATTCATGGCAAACAGTTTGTCGGGTTTGCAAGCGGTTGCGGACTGACATTTACCAACAACTACTATGAAATCTTGCCCGAAAGTGACGTTTCGCGCATTGCCAATGTCGAAAGCGGTACTTATCCCGTTGTTTATGTAGACACCGAGTCGCAACTGTACAAGGACAACTTCGCCGCAATCGCTAACGGAGCAACTTTTGTGGCGCAGTATAAAGACACCGGTGTATTTACCGAAACTTACGTGTTGGAAACGGGTTCGGTCAAGCGCGTCAAGGTGGAGTACAAACCCTTTAACTACGGCACGACGGCGATTCGCCCGATGCCGCCAAAGGATTTTGCAATAGGTACGGAGTTTGTCGCAGACGGTAACACATACGTTGTCAAGGGATACAGAGACATCAACCCGACAAGCGAAGAAAACAGTCGCTACTACGATGTGACGGATATGCCCGACGTTACCAAAAACCGCATTTACTATGTGTTGTTTGAACGCAAAGACCTTGCCGATGTGCCTGTGTACTACATTAACATAGTGGCAAACGGACAAAAAATAGGCGACTACGGAGTAAAACAGGGCGAGCCGATAAACGCCGAACTTCTCAAAATCAACTTCGACTACAAAACGTTAATAGGCAAATTGGCAGGCTATCCGACAAGTAAGGTCGACGAAGTGGCAGACGACAACTATACTGTGACATGGAATACAGACCAACTGCCTGCGCGTATGCCGAGCTATGACATCACTGTTACCGTCGACGTGACATATCGGCTTAAACAACTGACGGCGGAGTTTGTTCTGACCGACGACAACCACAGCTTTGCAAACGGTGTAGCGTATGAAACCCGCACCGACGGCAGCAGAGTGCACATGGAGAGCGGCGTAACCTGGACTTACGGTTCGACAGACGAATCGGCGTTCTACTCTCTGCCGAAACTTAACGACTACTTTGACGCGAGTTCCGACACGTACTACGCATTTTACGGTTGGCAAAACAATCGCGGCGAACAAGTGCCCTATGGCATAAGCATTGCTTTTGTACAAAACGAATCCTATTTGCCCGTGTTTACCTGGCGCACGGTGTTGCCCACGCTGGCATTTGTTGCCTATGACGACTACGGCTACGAGTATTTCTACCGTCTTGCGACGGGCAATTACTTTGGCAAAACTCTTGCAGAAGTGATTCGCTCGGAAAAGTTGTCCGAACCGACGCGTCGCGACATAAACGGCGTTTACGCCTACACTTTCGACGGTTGGGGCGTGGATACAGGTACATACACGATCGGCGACGAGCGAGATATTGACGGCAATGTAAAAACCTATTTGTTGTTCAAAGCGCAGTTTGTCTCGGACTACATGCAACATACCGTCACTTTTGACGCAGGCGAAGGCAAGTTTGACGACGGCAAAAACGTCAAAAAAATTATCGAAAAGTACGGTACGTCTCTCGGAGACATCGCTCCGCAAAACTACACCGACGAGCGCGGAACATTTACCTTTGTATGCTGGACGACGGTTCAATACTCCTTGCAGGACAGGGTGGACGAACTTGTCGTCGGCAATGCGGACGTGACATACTATGCTTACTACTTGCTTGCTCCGCAAACCATCACCCTTACTTTCCGCGGCAGAGTGGAAACGGAACCACAGGACGGTAGCGGCAAGGTGTACTTCGACGGGGACAAAACCAGGACGGAACTGTCCGTAAGCGGACTGTACGGCACAAGTTTCTACCTTACCGCCAACCGCTTTGCCGTAGACAGCCTGTCCAAGACCTACGTGCCCGACTATCTCAAGTGGACGTTGGGCGGCAGGGAGTGCGTCAGCGCATTCTACAACGACGGCTACATGGCAAACATTCCTTTCGACGGCAATGCCGAAGTGGAAATCGTGTTTAAAGAGGCAACGCCCAAAGTGGTAAACATTGCGTTTGTCTCGGACGGCGAGTGTTTCGAGCCGGACGGCAGCAAAATCGAAGGTGTGGAGTGCAACGGATACATGAGCGGTTTCCGTCACGTGGCAAACTTCTACCAAAATTACGGCACGACCATGGCTGCGCCTTTCGTGGACTATTACAGCGACAAGTACTACCGCTTTGACCATTGGGAGACAAGACCGACCGACGGAACGGACGTTGTTTCCGTCAAGGCAGGCGAATCGATTACCTTTACTTCCGACATGGTGTTTTACGGCGTGTATGTGCACGACACCGAACAAAAGGTGGAGTTGACCTTCCGCGCGGAAAGTTACCCCTTTGGCGAGTCTGCCACGGTGCAAAGCAACAATCTGGTCGGTATCGAGACGTTTGCCGACGGCAGTGTCGAGCTGATCGACAGCGGCGTTGCCGATACTAACGTGACATTCGACAAGGTTCCGCAGTGCAAAGGCATGTCGTTTGTCGGCTGGACTACCGACGGCAAAACGGTACTTACTCCGCAACAGCTTGCCGCGACAACCTATGCGGAACGACTGACCTACTACGCGGTGTATCGGGCAGCGGCGGACAAATTTACTGTTACAATCAATGCGGGCGACGGCAAGTTTAGCGACAACAGTACTCAAAAAACGCTTACGTATGTGGATTTCGGCGCACTTACGTCTCAACTGGATAAGCCTGCGCCAAACGCAACCGAACTTGTGTTCAGTCACTACGTCGACGAAAATGACTACCCCGTAACGGCGATTTCGGGCGACCGGACGTTGTATGCGCGTTATGCAAAACCCGTCGCAACATTTGAAGACTTGCAAAACATCAACCTTGCACCCGACCAGAACTACGTATTGACAGCCGACATCAGGGCAGGCGGTTACATGCTTGACGTCGGCACTGCGGACTGGACGGCACTCGGAGCCAATACGCAACACGGTTTCAGCGGTACGTTAAACGGCAACGGACACAAAATCGACATCGGTGCAAAAGCAGGCGGCAAGCAAAACTTCGGTTTGTTCGGTAAGCTTAGCGGAACGGCGTACAACCTGTGGGTGTCGGGATATTTCTCGATTTCGGGCAACACCGACGCGACAAACCTGGGCACTCTGTGCGGTGAAGTGACGGCAACGGGGCGAGTGATCGACTGTATTACAATGACAAGGTTTAACGTAGCCGTTACCGTCGACAGACAACTGTCCGTGTCCGGTACTATTGGCACCAACCGCGGACTTGTCGACGGTCTGATGGCAAATTGCAGCGGACAAATCAGCGTTGACAGCAACTATTTGTTCAATGCAGGCGCGGTTGTCGGTGCAAACTACGGGCGCATTGTCAACGTCAATCAAGGCGGTATGGGCGGTGCCGTTTATGTGTCGCTTGCACGCAGTCTCAATTGTAACGTCGGCAGTTTTATCGGGTACAACCAAGGCGAGATAAACAACAGTTTTGCCGAACGTCCCGTGTCGATCAACCTGTCGCAGGGAGACAACGTGTATCTGGCAGGCTCGGTCAGGCTGGGCGGCTTTGTCGGCAAAAACGACGGTGCAATCGGCAATTGTACCGTATTGTACGGCAAGTTGGAGTACAGCGTGGACAACATTACGTTGTTCGGACAGAGCGGCTTGCACCTTAGTTATAACCCTTATACGGAAAAGCCTTGTTACACCGTATACGTTGTCGGACGAGACAATCAGGGCGTGACGTACACAACCAAATGTGTAATCTACCTTGACGACAACGCCGCCAAGACAGGCTCGACGGAGTACGACGAGTACACCTGGACGGAGTTTGTCAATGCAAAACCTGCCGAAGCGCGCAAGATTGCCGCTTTGCGTAGCGCAGTGATTTTTGACGGCTTTGTAAGCGATAACGGCGGTGTCGCGACCAACTGCACGGTGGTGGACAACGTAGGTACCGGCAACGGAGCGGAACTAGTGGCAAGTTGCAACTTCGACGAGCTTAAATGGAGTTACCTCGAACGTCAATTCAACAATTTGTTCGGCAATTGACCGTACATCACAAAAAGCCTTTTCCGATTTCGGAAAAGGCTTTTTGCATGCTTGTTGTCTATTGCAGTTTAAATGCTTCCGTCCAGACTTGCAGGTCGAAGCGAGTGTTGGCAGGGCTTGTGCTCGGCAGTTGTATCACGGGCAAATCGCCGTCGTAACAAGCTCGCGTAAATTTGTACGCAAGAGTGCCGTTGCACAAAATTTTGCATACGTGTGTGTTTTTCAGCACTGTTTGCAGGTCGACAAATGTCACGTCCTTGATGTTGCTGTCGGCAGAACCTGCCACATTGCAACTGGCAACAATGTCCCACAACGCTATGCCGTTGGTCAGACACAGTTGCTTTTTGTGTTCCACGGTGTCGATCTCTCCGCCGAACACACTCTGCAACGTGCGCCAGAATCTGTTTTGTTTGTTGCCGTAGTAGAAGTCGACCTGTCGTGACCTGACGCTTGGAAAGCTCCCCAGTATCAGCACGCGACTGTTGCTGTCAAACAGTGGCGGAAATCCGTTAAACATCCCCGCCTCCTACTTGACGTTTACCGCGACGATGATGCCGCGCGCGGCAAAGTAGTCGACTATTGGTTTTTTCAGTAAATTTACGTCGTCTATGGTGGGCAGCAACTCTTCTATCATTTGCGCAACCACGGGTTTGTAGTCGTCGCTGTTTATCAGTACGCCCTGGCTGTCGGCAACCACTGCGTGGCGTTTGATGTAGCGATCAAATCTGCGGCGCATGATGTCCACAAACTTGACTTCCACCTGAAACGTTCCCTTTATCGACGGAGTATTACCGAATTTGCTTTTGCCAAAGTAGTATATGCGCCTGCGGCACCGTACAAATCGCATAGTAACGTCTTTGTACATGCGACTAAACAACCCCTTGTGCAAGTGTTTGACTACTTTACCGATGAGGTATTTGCCGCGTTTGCCGTTTTTGCCGACAAAATGTCCTTTTTTGTAGACGTAGATTTCTTCGTTGTCCGCAAGGACAACTTCCGTCGTTTTGTCGTAGTCGCGCGTCGGCAAGTCCAGTACAAACGCATTGTCTTGCCTGTCAAGTTGTACAATAGTGTTTTTCAATGGGTGCTCCCGATGTGGTAGAGTGCGTTGTCGAAACGTTTGCAACGGTACAAAAGTATTCTTGTGCAATGTCGGATCTGCGTTGCGAGCGACAGACAAACGCAACTTGTCGCAAAAACGGTTTCTACATCAAATAATTATATCACCACGCTTGTACAGTGTCAATATTAAATTGAATAACTGTACATTTTTTGTACATGCTCGGTGCTTACGTCTAAAAAACAGGGCTGCAAGCGCAAAAAGTTCCACTTTCTTTTCATTATTAAAACTTTATGTTTTACAACTCTTGAAATAATACGCACGTTGTGGTATAATTGTCAAAACCCGATGTACAATATCTGTACATTATGGATAAATGAGGAAGAATGATGAACAGAAAAGGAGTTGTAATTGTCTCTCTATTGCTTGCTTTTTGCTTTGTGTTCGTTGCCTGTGACGTGGATTTGCCGTCCGACGTCAGTTGGGGTTTCGACGACGAGTATCACTGGGGCAAGGCGAACGGTCAGGAAGCCAAGGAACCGCACGAGTTTGACGGCGGCAAGGTAACCAAGGCTCCCACGGCAACCGAAGACGGCATTACCA
>CAKQXG010000043.1 GCA_934281515.1 uncultured Clostridia bacterium
GTTTTAATGTCGAAGGCAACAAAATTACCATCGGTATCGCACGCGTAGGCGACGTGTTCTACTCTTTCCTTAACGGGCAACTTACCGACAGATACGTCTACGCCGCGTTGAAGGATCGCAAAACCGCGCCGGGAATTTGCCTTATCGGCAACGAATACGAACCCTATCCCGGCAATGCGTCGAACATCAGGTTTGTCAGCGGCGACGAAGCCGAAACGTTGATTGCAAGAATGTGCGGAGAAGATACCTACTACAGCGATTTCGGATATGCCCGCGTGCTGGAAGGCTACGACGCGGCAACATTTACCGAAAACGGTTTTGCTTTCGACAAACTTGGCAACTATGACGGCGCGATCAGAAACTGGTGGAACTGCGGCGTACGCACCAACACTCTTATCGGCGGTAGCTCCAAAGTGGAGTTTGACCTGGAAAACATCGGTCAGCAAAACGGCTTCGGCGTACTGCGTATATACATCAAAAAAGGAGTGAACGTCGACGACCCGACAGACTCGCGCGGTTTCTACAACGGGCTACAACTCATTTACCACGGCAATCTTAACCGCCCCGGCGGTGCAAACGTGGAAACTTTACAAACGGTGACTAACGGCGACGAAACCTACGAAGAACACGTCAAGGAAAAGGACAAGGACGGTAATGACCGCTACGAAAACTTTGATGCGGCAAATCTGTTTAGTCCCGATGCCAAACTGCACGTGGAGATACGTATGGAACCGCTTGCGGGCGAAAACGGCGAAACCAAATTTACCTATACTTTCAGTGAAGTCGGTAAGGAAAATTCCGATACGTATACGTTTATTTCGTACGCAACGCAGAGCGCAAGCAGTGCGGAGTCGGAGGACGAGTACAACGAACTGTTTTACCTTTCCTTTATGACGGACAACGTACAATGCAAGATAACCAACCTTGCCGTCACGGCGTACAAGGTGTACTGATATTTGTTTGATTGGAGACTTTTTATGGAACAGTATATTTTCGGACAGGTTCGCATTTCGGTACTGAATCGCAACATTATCCGAATGGAACAAGGCGACAACGGCGTATTTTTTGATGACGATACCTTTCTGATACCCGATCGCAACGAACTTGTCGACAATGCTGTTTGTTCGACGGCGGACGGCGGCAAAGTAACCGTCGGTGACTACACGATTTGTTTGCCGACAGGCGCAACGACTTTTGCCGACGTCAGGATATACAAAGGCGACAAAGCGATTGACGTACGGATGAACTTGGTCAACAGCGGCGAATTGCCGCCGCTATGTAAAACACCCGAAGTGTATGTGGTGGCGGACAATCCGCGTATCACTGTACCCGAAGGCGGCTACTCGACCGAGAGGTGCGGCGAGTATATTGTCGATGACAACGCTCGCGACATTTACCTGTTGCTGTGCGGCGGCGACTTCAGATTGTTGCGCAGGCTTTACGTGGAGTTGACGGGGCGGTGTCAGATGCCTCGCCTGTCCACTTTGGGCGCATGGAACAGCAAGTACTACCCCTATACGGACAAGGAAGCGTTGCAGGTTATTGCAGACTACGCCGCCTACGACTATCCGCTCGACAACCTTGTAATAGATACGGACTGGCGCACCGATGTGAACGGTTGGGGTTACGACGTCAATACAAAATTGTTTCCAGATATGCAGGCGTTTCTTGCCGAAGCGCACTCGCGCAACGTGGACGTAATGTTTAACGATCACCCCGAACCTGTCGACGGTGCAAACGTGTTTGAACCGAAGGAAATTGCCTATCGCGAACGTAATCTGCAACGTTTGCTCGGACTTGGACTTGACACATGGTGGTACGACCGCAACTGGCTTACCGCTCTTGTATCTCCCTCGCAGGGAGTGAAGTGCGAGACGCTCGGCATGTACCTGTTTTACGACATCACCAAACATTTTTACCAAAAGCAGTCGGGTGACAACACGGTGTATCGGCGCCCCGACATCATGACAAACGTCGACAACATTGCCAACGGTACATATGTGGGTATCAATTCGTCTGCCTCGCACCGCTACCCGATACAGTGGACAGGCGACATTCTGTCCGACGAAGGCGACCTCGCGCAGGAAGTACACAACCTTGTCAAGGGCAGCAACAACTGCATTGCCTACGTCAACGCCGACTGCGGCGGACACGGTGGCAACCCCGACAAGGAATTGTTTATCCGTTGGATGCAGTTCGGCACGCTGTCACCCGTATTTCGTCCGCATTGTATGCACGGCGGACTTGTACGCACCCGCGAGGCGTGGAACTACGACGGAGAAACGGTGGACATCGTGCGCTGCTACAACAACCTGCGTTATCGTCTGTTGCCGCAAATTTACGCACAGGCTCACAACTGCTACGAGACGGGCGAACCGCTGTTTAAGTCGCTCGGATGGAACTATCCCGACGATGACAAAGCGCTTACTTGCGTGGACGAGTATATGTTGGGTAACAACCTGTTTGTGGCGCCGATTGCAGGTATTCCGCCCAAAGTTGTTGACGAACATAACTTTGTCGAGCCGGTCAAGGTAACCTACTACAACGGTACGGAATTGGCAGGCGAACCGATATTTGAGACAGAATATAACAAAATCGAAATCAACCTTAACAACGTCGCTCCCGAAAAACAAGTGCCGATGTACAATTTTTCGGCACGTTTTACAACGGCGGTGCGGTTTGACAAGGCGGTGGAATTGGTTCTGCGTGTTGACGACGGCGCAAAGGTGTGGATAGACGACGAGTTGGTACTTACCGACAACAGTTTTCACTCTGCACTTAACCACAAGCTTGCCGTATTGCAACCCGACAAAACTTATCGTGTACGTATAGACTACTTCCAGGGCGGTGCGCAAGCCGTCGCAATGTTGTGCTACAACGAAGTGGTGCCGCAACAGAACCCGTCGGCATACCTGCCCAAAGGCAAATGGCTGGATGTATTCAGCGGTAAAGTGTACGACGGAAACAGAATCGTAAGCCGTGTGTACGCTCTCGACGAAATGCCGCTGTTTGTGCGCATGGGTGCGGTTATGCCCCTTGCCTACGACGCGCCTAACACCAAGGTGCAAACGTGGGACAAACTTGTGTACGACTTTTATCCCTGCAAGGAGAGTTGCGACAGCGGTGCTCTGTACGAGGACGACACCGAAACGACAGCATATCGGATCGGTAAATATCGTACAAGCGCATATTCCGCAAATTACGACAACGCAGACAACTCGTTTGTACTCACGTTGCAGCCGAGTGTGGGCAGTTTTGACGGACAAAAAGCATTTAACAGCAGAAAGTGTATTGTTAAAATGCACTTAACGCAACAAATCGACGAAGTGTTGCGTGTTACGGTAAACGGACTCGACGTGCCGTTTGAGTTGCACGCTTGCGACAAACAAGCCTTTCCGATGTCCGCATCCTGCGGTGCGCCCGACGGCGAAGTCGTGACGGTCGGGTTGGATGCAGACGTAAGCAAACGCTACGAAATCAGGTTTTTTGTAAAGTAGAGGGTACAACATGATCCAAAGAAAACTGCCGTGCTATCCGTTGTTTGTCAAGGACCCCAACTTTTCGCTGTGGGTATCCGACGAACTGCTCAATACGGACTATCCCAAAACGTGGTTCGGCGAAAGGAAAAAGATTTGCGGCTTTGTTGATGTCGGCGGACAAAAGTATTGTTTTATGGGCAGAACCGCCGACTTTGTTCCCTATGGCGTGCAACCTGCCGAGCAAATCGATCTCAGAGTGACGGCATATACTACCGAGTACACCTTTGCGGCAGGCGGCGCAATGCTCAAATTGAAGTTTGTGTCTCCGTTACCGCTTGACGAAATCGAGTTGCTGTCCATGCCCGTGTGCTACATGGAGTACGAGTTGCAGGGTGCCGACGGCGAAGTGTCGGTGTTTGTCGGCGGAAACATTGCTTACAACGACATTCCGCAAACGCAGGATAAGCGCGTGGTCAGCGACAGCTTTGTGCTTGACGGCTACAGGGCTGCGGTGATAGGTCTTCGTCGTCAACTTCCGCTAAGCAACAACAACGACGCCTATGGCGCAGACTGGGGCTACTTCTACCTGTCTGGACAGCGCACCTGTATTGCAGACGGCGCCGCCCTTGCCGACTACGTCAAGTGCAACAATCGCAACATCGTATGTCAAACGGAAGATAAGTATATTGCAAGCTTCAACACCGCGCCGAAAGGCATTGTGATGCTAGGTTACGACGAGACGGTTGCAATCAACTACTTCGGCAAATACCTGCAAGGTTACTATCTGCAAAACCACTCGATTTTCGACGCGCTCGGGTACGTGCAGGCAAATTACGGCGAGATTGACAAGAAATTGGCAGCGTTTGACAGCAAACTGCGTGCCGACGTTGCGGCAAAGTGCGACGGCTTTGCCGACGAATACTACAACGTGCTTGTGGCGTCGCTTCGTCAAAGCATTGCCGCGCACAAACTTGTTTGTGACGGCGACGACGTACTGTTTTTGTCAAAGGAATGTTGGTCCAACGGCAGCATTGCCACGGTGGACGTCAGTTACCCGTCGGTGCCGATGTACCTGCTGTACAACCCCGAGTTGGTCAAGGGCATGATGCGCCCGATACTCAAATTTGCACGTATGCCGGTGTGGAATTTCGACTTCGCTCCGCACGACGTCGGCACATATCCCGTGTGTAACGGACAGGGTTACGGATTGAAAAAGTCCGTTGAAGCGCGACTGGGCACAACCTACAAACCTGGCGACGTCACAACGCGCTTTCCGACGTACAACCTGCCCGGTAATGCAGACGTGTACGACTTTGCCATGCAGATGCCCGTCGAAGAATGCGCAAATATGTTGATTATGTTTTACGCGTGCTATCGCTACGACGGGGACAGAAACTTTTTTGCCGCCAATGCCGACCTCGCCGACAAGTGGGTAGGCTACTTGGTTGACAACGGTTTGCACCCAGCCAACCAGCTGTGCACAGACGACTTTGCAGGACACCTGGCAAACAACCTTAATCTTGCCATCAAGGCAACTGTGGGCATTGCCTGCTATGCCGAGCTGTTACGTTCTGTCGGCGACCAAAGCGGTGCGGCCAAGTACCGCAAAATTGCCGAAGACTTTGCCGCCGAGATTTCGGCGTTTGGCAACAAGTTCGATCACTTACCCATCACGTGGGACAATGACGACGGTACATATTCGCTAAAGTACAACATGGCGTTCGACAAAGTTCTCGGCTTGGGATTGTTTGACAATACGTTTGCCGAACGGGAAGTGGCGTACTACCTGTCCAGACTCAACGAGTACGGCGTGCCGCTTGACAACCGCAAGGGATACACCAAGAGCGATTGGCTTGTATGGGCGGCAAGTCTGTCCGACAACAAAGCGAAGCAGGGCAAGTTGATTGCCGCGCTGGACAAATACCTGCGCACTAGCTACGAGCGTATTCCGTTTGCCGACTGGTACGAAACGGAATCGACCCTTCACCACGAGTTTCTTGCACGTTCGGTACAGGGCGGTTGCTTTATGCTGTTGTTGAAGTGATGACCGACAATCGATGTGCCAATAAACAGTCGTTTGGCATCTTACGTTTTTTTGCGTAATGACGGTGTTGTCGTCAAAAAATCAATACGTATGCAAAAAACGCCTGCATTTCTTGCAATATGCAGGCGTTTTTTTGTGGTTAATACGGTTCTTCCAGCAGTTTTTCGAGCGCTTTTGCCGCTACGGACAAGGACGAGTCGGCGCGTTTTATCAGGTGTATTTCGCGTGGCGGAATGGTTTCTTCGGTGTCAAGCATGTACACTTCGCCGTTTGCCAGTTCCTTTTCGGCAAATGACATCGGTACAAAACCGATGCCAAGGTTGCTTTGCACAATCGGCAGTATCTGGTTGGACGTACTTACCTCTATGTCGGGTGCAAATTCCAATCCGCACCGACGGAAAATATCGCGGTAGTACTCGTAGGTTTTGCTGGTTTTGTTCAGGCTTACTATGCAGTGTCGGGTCAGTTCTTCAAGGCGCACTTTGTCTCCCGTCAGATATTTGTACCGCTCGCCGCACACTACAATGTCCTGAAATTGCTTTATCGGCAGGCATTTCAACGTTTTGTCGGGGGCGTAGGGCGTGGCAATCAGCACAAAATCCACAGCTTGATTTTTAACCGCGCTTATTGCCTGAACGTTGGTCAGATTGACAAGGCTAAACTTTATCTTCGGATACATTGCGTGATACTTGACAAGCGCAGACAGCAATACTTCGTGCAAAGCGGTTTCCGACACGCCGACGCGAACTATGCCTTCTTCAAATCCGTTGTAGCGCGACAACTCTTCTTCCGCCGCGGCAATCTGTTCGTAAGCAATGGCAACCCGACGATACAACTGTTCGCCTTCTGGCGTCAATGTGACGCCCTTGTTGGATCGGGTAAACAGTACGCAGCCGAGGTCGCGTTCGAGGTTTTTTATCGCTCGCGTAACATTTGGTTGCTCGGAGTACAATGCTTCTGCCGCCGCCGTTATATTGCCGTGCTTGGCGACAAAGTAAAATGTTTTGTAGTTTTCAAAATTGGTATTCATTTCTTTTTTGTCCTTATACTTTTAGTTAAAATAGTTATATTAAAGAATGACTTACTGATTTGTTTTTTTATCGCCGATTAGTCACATTTTATCATATCAAATGATGATGTCAAGCATTGTAAATATATATTTTGCAGATACCGACGAAAGGATTATACTGTACAGCGTCGGATAAGTCAAGGAAGTTTGTATGAAAAAATCTAAAAACGAAATCTCTCAATCTATGTGGATGCTGGTGTTTATCATCATCTCGGGCGGACTGCAGGACGCTTACTCCTATTTTTGCCGCGACGGCGTTTTTGCCAATGCGCAAACGGGTAATATCGTGTTTCTGAGCGTCAACATTGTCAACGGCAATATGGCGGGAGTGGTCAAGTATCTTGTTCCCGTCGGCTTTTTTGCGTTGGGCGCGATACTTGCCAAAACGCTGTTTTTTATTTTCGACGGCAAAAAGATGTTTTGGAAACAAATTGTTTTGCTCGTGGAGACAGTGGCGTTGCTTGCCGTCGGCTTTATGCCGCAGAGTATGAATCTGTTTGCCAACGCCCTTGTATCCTTTGCGTGCGCTATGCAGGTACTGTCGTTTGATCGGATATACGGCAACGATTTTGCAAGCACCATGTGTATCGGCAACATCGTGCGTATGTCCGGTTCGCTTGTCACGGCAGTTGCAAAGCGAGACAAAGCCGCTCTTAAGCGTTGCGGTTTGTATCTTGCGGTGGTGTTGATTTTCGCCGCAGGTGCCGGCGCAGGCTACTTGTTTGTGTCGGCGGTGGGCAACTACGCAATTATATTTTCCGCACTGTTGACATTTGTAGCCTCCTTTGCTTTTGTCGGTAAGGAGCAACAAACCGTTGACGGCGCGGCAAACAACGACGACATCGTGCAAAACGTTGACGAAAACGAGGTATCTGCATGAAAAAGAGACAAATTGTCGTACTTGTAGTCGGGCTTGCGCTGATTGCTTTGTTGTTGGTCGGCATATTTCTGTTTCCGAACCGCGACAACGACGAAAGCATAAACGAAGCAATGCGCGACGAAGTACTGCACGAAACAAACAAAATCAACCTTTTGGGGTTGGACGTCAATCCTGCCGTCGTGTCGGCATTTACCGTCACCGCAGTAATTTTTGTATTTGCGTTGATTGTCAGGGTGTTTGTGATTCCGCGTTTTACCTATGTTCCGAGTGCCTTTCAATCGGTACTCGAAACGGCGGTGGAAACGTTCGACAACATGGCAAAGACAAGCAGTCCCGGTCGCAACAAGTTTTTGGGTGCGTACATATTTACCGCCGCGGCGTACGTTTTTGTAGGCACGTTGTTTGAACTGTTTGGGTTGCAAGCCGTCACCACGCTCGGTCGTTCGGTGTCGTTGCCTGCACCCCTTGCCGACATCAACGGCGCAATTACGCTGGGTTGCGTGTCTTATCTCGTGATTCTCGGCGGCGGACTTGTCTCCAACGGAATCAAGGGCGTGGGCAGGACGCTTAAAGATTTCTCCTTGCCCATATCCATGAGCTTTCGTTTGTTCGGCGCATTGTTGTCGGGCGCACTTGTTACCGAGTTGGTGTACTACTACACCGCGCTGTCTTTTGCCCTGCCCGTGGTGGTGGGCGTGATGTTTACGCTGTTACACGCGCTGATTCAGGCGTACGTGTTGACTATGCTCACATCGCTGTTCTACGGCGAAGTGACCGAAAAGAAACCTGAAAAAATCAAAAGTAATAAAGGAGTGGCAAAAAATGTCTGAACTTTTTCAACGTATTTCTATTGTATTGTGCGTCGTAGCTTTGATTGCATTGATTGCAATACCCATTTCGCAATCGGTCGTATATGCCGAAACCGATGAATCCGGCGTAGTTGCAACCGCCGACGAAACCGCCCAAACGCAGGACAAAACCAAAACTGCCAAGGCAATTGCCGCTGCCGTTTGCGTAGGACTTGCCGCCGCAGCGGGCGCATTGGCAATGGGCATTGCAATATCCAAGTCCAACGAAGCCGTTGCTCGACAACCCGAGGCAGGCTCGCAGATAAGGTCGGGACTTATGCTTGGTCTGGTGTTTATCGAAACGGCAATCATTTACGCGTTGATAGTGGCAATATTGGTAATATTCGTGTTGTAAGGTGGACAATATGTACAATCTTCTTTTAAGCGGTATTCCGCTGAACATAGATTGGCGGCAAATACTTTTGCATTTGCTCAACCTGGTAATACTGTTTCTAATTTTGTACTTCTTGTTGTACAACCCGATAAAGAAGTTTATCGACAAACGCAAAAAGTACTACGCCGACATGGACGAACGCACTCGAAGTGAGCTTGAAGCGGCACAGAAACAACGGGCAGACTATGACAAGTTGCTCAGTGGCGCGGATGACGAAATTTCCGTCAGGAAACGTATCGCCATTGCCGAGGCGCGTGCCGAAAGCGAACGAATAATACGCTCTGCCGAGGACAACGCAGCGACGATACTCAAAAAAGCCAATTTGCAAGCGGATGAAATCAAACAGCGTGCCGAGCAACAGGCAAAGGACGCGCTTGCCGACGTGATAACCAAGGCGGCAAAGGAAACCATCGAAACGGCGTGCTCGGTGGACGGATTTTTAGCGGGGAAACGGTAAAATGACGGACAAACGCATTGTCGGCGAATTTCTGTCCGCAGTCGAACCGACGGAAGCGGACAGAGCCAAGCTCGCCGAACACTTTACAAACAAACTTAATTGCCCCGTCGACATACGTTGGGTCAAGCGTGACGAAATTATCAAGGGATTCGTGTTTAAGATACTCAACGAAGTATATGACAACACGCCCGACGGACTGCTTCGCGGATTGAAGTCGACGATAGAACAAATAGACAAATCCGACGGCAACTATATCTCGCTGGTAAAGGAAAGCGTGGCAAACTGGGTACCGCACGTTGCTCCCGAAGAAGTTGGCAAAGTGTGCTCGATTGCCGACGGCGTGTGCCGTGTGACAGGTTTGCACGGTGTAAAGTACGGCGAGATCGTCGCGTTTGAAAGCGGCGAAAAGGGACTTGCGTTGGATCTTGCCGACAACGAAATCGGTTGCGTCTTGTTTGACGACGACAATATCGTTGCAGGCGAAAAGGTATATAAAACGGGCAAAACCGCAGGCGTGGCAGTGTCGGACGAGATTGTAGGACGCGTCGTAAACGCACTGGGCGAGCCTGTCGACGGCAAGGGCGTATTCGGCGTAACAAAGTATATGCCTGTGGAAAGTTCCGCGCCTGCAATCATCGACCGTAGTCCTGTCGACCAACCGCTTAAAACGGGCATCCTGACGGTGGACGCAATGTTTCCTATCGGCAAAGGTCAACGCGAACTGATAATCGGCGACCGTCAGACGGGCAAGACAAGCATCGCCGTGGACGCTATACTCAACCAAAAAGGTAAAAACGTCGTTTGCGTGTACTGCGCCGTCGGGCAAAAGGCCAGTACCGTCAAGCGCATTGTAAAAACGCTGGAACAAAACGGCGCAATGGAATACACAACCGTAGTGTTCTCGTCGGCATCCGATTCGGCGCCGCTGCAATACATCGCTCCCTTTGCGGCGTGCGCCATAGCCGAGTACTTTATGTACGGGGGCAGAGACGTACTTATCGTGTACGACGATCTCAGCAAACACGCCGTCGCGTATCGTACCCTTTCGTTGCTACTCGGCAGAAGTCCCGGGCGCGAAGCCTACCCCGGCGACATATTCTATCTGCATTCGAGACTCCTGGAGCGCTCGGCACGTCTCAGCGAGCAAAAGGGCGGCGGCAGTATGACTGCGTTACCGATTGTGGAAACGTTGGGCGGCGACATCTCGTCATATATTCCGACAAATGTAATATCCATCACCGACGGGCAACTGTTTTTGGAAAGCGAATTGTTTTTGTCGGGGCAGCGCCCTGCTGTAAACGTAGGTTTGTCGGTGTCGCGTGTAGGCGGCAGTGCGCAAACCAAGGCAATGAAAAAGGCTGTCGGCTCGTTGCGACTGGAACTTGCGCAGTACCGTGAAATGAAAACATTCGCACAGTTTTCGGGTGATTTGGACGATGCCGTCAAGGAGCAATTTGCTTTCGGCAAGGCGCTGACGGAAATACTGGTCCAGCCGTTGCAAAAGCCGTACTGCGAGTGGGAACAGATCGTAATTCTCGTTACGTCGCTTGCCAAGGTCACCGTCGGCATGGACGTCAAACAAATCCGTCCGTTTTTCGACAAGTTTTTGCCTTTCTTCGGGGAGCATTATGCAAACGTCGTGTCGGATATTACCGACGGCAAAGTGCTGTCCGACGACGACAAAGCAACTATCGTGGCGGAGGCAAAAGAGTTTTTAGCGCAAAATGTCTGAAATAAACGAAGTAAAAAACAGAATAAAGGGCGTTGCGGCAACGCAAAAAATTACCACCGCATTGTACCTTATCTCTTCGGCAAAGGTCAAAAAAGCGCGGGAAGAGCTGGAAAAAACCGCGCCGTACTTTTGGGGGATACGCAAGGAAATAAAATCTATTTTCAAGACTGTCGACCACATCGAAAGCAAGTATCTGTACCCCGAAAACGACCATATGAGCAATGCCGCATGCGGATACCTGGTCATCACTGCCGACAAGGGCATGGCAGGCGCATACAATCACAACGTAATCAAGCGCGTCGAAAACGAGCTTACGCTGCACAAAAACTCCAAATTGTTTGTTGTCGGCGACATGGGGCGCGACTACCTTATCTCAAAGGGATACAACGTGGACAGGAGTTTTACTTTTGGCGCACTCCGTCCTACCCTTGCCGTAGCCAGAGAAATTGCCGACAAACTGCTTGACGGATTTGTCAACGGCGACTACTCCAAGTTGTTTATACTGTACACCGACATGGCGGACGGCGGTATTGTTATCAAATCGACACGTATATTGCCATTTCACACAGCCGAGTTTATTGCCGATAAGGACAAAAGTAAGGAAGAATTCGAGTTTATCCCTTCTCGTGAAGTGGTGCTGGAAAATCTTGTGCCGAGTTACGTGTGCGGCTATGTGTACAGCTCGCTTGTGGACAGTTACTGTGTGGAACAAAACGCAAGGTTGCTCGCAATGAAGTCTGCAAGCGACAATGCGGGCGAGATATTGTCCGACTTGCAGCGAGACTACAATCATGCAAGGCAAAACGAAATTACTACGGAAATCATCGAAGTGTCGTCCGGGGCGAAATTTCAACGGAGCAGGAAAAAATGACGGGTAAAATTACTAAAATAAACGGATCGGTCATCGAAGCGACTTTTGAAGAAGGCACATTACCCAAAATCAACGCCGCGTTAGAGACGGTGACCGACGGCAAAACAAAATATGCCGAGATAGCCGCGCACGTGGACGAACACACGGTCAAGGCGGTAATGCTGTCGGAAAGCGAGGGATTGTTTGTCGGGCAAAGTGTGGAAACGCTTGACGAAGGCATAACCGTACCCGTTGGAAAAGTCGTATTGGGGCGTATGTTTAATGTTTTCGGAGAGACGATAGACGGCGGAGAACCGTTGTCGGACAATGTCGAACGCGCAAGCATACACCGCAAGCCGCCCGAATTCGTGGCGCAGTCGCCGTCGGCGGATATTCTGGAGACGGGTATAAAAGTCATCGACTTGCTTGCGCCATATGCCAAGGGCGGCAAAATAGGTTTGTTCGGCGGTGCAGGCGTCGGTAAAACCGTGCTGATACAGGAGCTTATACACAACATCGCAATGGAACACGGCGGTTACTCGGTGTTTGCCGGTGTAGGCGAACGCTCGCGCGAAGGCAACGAGTTGTTCGGCGAAATGCAGGAAAGCGGCGTGTTTGACAAAACCGCGTTGGTGTTCGGACAGATGAACGAAGCGCCCGGCGTAAGGTTGCGCGTTGCCTTTTCGGGGTTGACAATGGCGGAGCATTTCCGCGATAAGGAACACAAAGACGTGCTGTTTTTTATCGACAACATCTTCCGTTTCGTGCAGGCAGGCAGCGAAGTGTCGGCGCTGCTTGGCAGAATGCCCTCGGCGGTAGGTTATCAACCGACCCTTGCAGAGGAAATGGGCAGGCTTGAAGAACGTATTACGTCTACCGACAACGGATCGATTACGTCGGTGCAAGCAATCTACGTGCCTGCCGACGACCTTACCGACCCTGCGCCGGCAACCACCTTTTCACACCTGGACGCAACTACGGTGTTGTCGCGTAAAATTGCCGAACAAGGTATTTATCCTGCCGTTGACCCGTTGGAATCGACATCGAGAAATCTGGAAGCCGACATTGTGGGCGAACGTCATTATCAAGTGGCAATCAAGGTAAAGGAAACTTTGGAAAAGTACAAAGAATTGCAGGACATAATTGCAATTCTCGGCATGGAGGAACTGTCCGAAGCCGACAAGAAGAGCGTTTACCGTGCACGTAAAATACAAAAGTTTTTGTCACAACCCACCCACGTCGCAGAGCGGTTTTCTGGTCTGAAAGGAGTGTACGTCAAGTTGGCGGATACAATCGACGGATTTGAAAAGATTGTCAACGGCGAGGTTGACGACCTGCCTGAAAATGCGTTTTTCAACGTGGGTACAATTGCCGACGTCTACGCCAAAGCCGACAAAATTGCTAAAGGAGAAATCTGATGGCTGATTTCCGCTTAAAATTGCTTGCTGTCGACAAAGTGTTTTTTGACGGCGAGTGTCGCTCGCTTGTGGTGCCGTCAGCCGACGGACAGTACGGCATATTGGCAAAACACTGCAACGCTGTTGTTGCGGTTGTGCCCGGCATTGCCGAATTGACCACAGACGGCGACGACAAAATCGTCGCGTTTGTGGCTTCGGGCATTGTAAAGATCGAAAACGGCAACGTACTGATGTTGGTTGAATCGTGCGAGCGTGCCGAGGACGTCAACGAGGCGCGTGCAAGAAACGCTCTTAAAGAAGCGAAAGAGGCTATTGCAAGGAAGGAAAGCAGGTTTAATGTGCTTTCCGCCGAAATTAAGATCGCTCGCGCCCTTAACCGCCTCAAAGCCAAAGACCACGTCAATTGAGTGCGTTTTTTTAATCGTATGCGCTTGTCGGTATAGGTATTAAATTTCCGTGATATTTAGAAAAAGGGACCGAGTATTCGGTCCCTTTTTGTTTTGTCTGATTTCGTTTTGCAAACGATGGGCGTGTGCAGGTGTTTGTCGTGTGCTCTACCGTTGCGGCTGCTTTTTTGTTTTTCGGTAGGCTAGCGGAGAAAGTCCCGTTTCGGTTTTTACGCATTTGGAAAAGTATTTCGCGTCGGTAAAGGACAGCATTTCGGCTATCTCCGCAACCGAGTAGTCTGTGTTGATGAGCAACGCGCACGCATAGTTGATTTTGTTACGGAAAAAGTACCCGAGCGGCGTTTCTCCATAGGTGTTTTTGAAGGTGCGTTCTATGTGCGACTTGGATATGTGCAATGATT
>CAKQXG010000044.1 GCA_934281515.1 uncultured Clostridia bacterium
GCTGTCCACTTCACCCAGACTTGCGTCGGTAGAATACAGTTCCGTCCAACCGTTTTGATTGCGCGAGGGTGCGCCGTCGGACGTTTTCTCGTGAGAGTAAATTCGATATCTGCGCGCAAAAGACAAACCCCAACGCAATTTTACGGTATCAAACGACACGGGCGAAAGCAAATCGACAATGAAATATTGATTGTCACCCGACGCCGTTTCGGACTGCCAGCTTGTGGAAGCGTCGTTGTCCAAAGCGAAAGCTCGATTGTGACCGTTCTCGTTTTGATCCGATGACGTTTCTACAATCTGACCACCCAACGCCAGACTCGGCGCACCATACACTTCAAAGGAATAAAACGAATATCCGTACTTAGTTGCACGTTTTATCCCTTGGAATTTGACGAACTTTGCCTTTACGTACGTGGGGAACTCTATTACGTCTTGCGTTTGCTCCGTGTTGGTTATTGTAGCGACGGTAGTCCAATGTGCCGCGTCGCACGACAGCAAGATTTCGTACTCGGCCGCATAGGCTGTTTCCCAAGTTATCACAACTCGTTTTACCCATTCTGTCGAGCCGAGATCCACGTACCAAAACACGTCGTCTTGATAACGGCTTGCGTATCGCGTGTCCGGATTGTTGTCTACCGCATATACGTTGTTGTTACCGCCGGACGCTTCGGTTGAAACGACTCTGCGCCCGTAGGCAAGGTCTACGCCGTACTCGCTGTGGTCGACCTCTCTCGCCGTTCCTTGCGTTGTTGCCACCAACGAGCAAACAAACAACAAAACCAACATAATTATTAAAATATTGCGTTTCATATCAAATCTCCGTAATTGCACTTGACTGGATAATATTTGTCAAAAGTACCTGCGCATACAATGCGCACGGCCAAGTAAAAAATTCTCGACTGTACTGCGAAGGGTCGTTTGCGTTAAACGCTTCGTGCATAACATACGTTCCGTCGGTAGTCTGCGTCATGTATTTTACGCATTGACGTATTTCGTCGATATCGGTAGAAGTAAGAGCTTGCATCGCTATCGACATATGCCACGGAACAGGCACGTCCGGATGTGGATTGTTTACGCTGCCTACCATATCGTGCGGATCGCCTATTCCGCAGGCATACAGACCCTCGTAGTAGTAGGGATTGTCTTTACTCAATGCAAAAGCACGAGTGTTTCGGTACAATTCGTCGTCTACAGAAACATACCCCAACCATGGGGCGGACAGCAAACTAGGTATATTTGCCGCGTCCACAATCAACTTTCCCTGCTCACTGTTCGCGTCCGAATTGTATCCGTCTGTTTCAAATGCGTAAATCTTGCCGTACTTCGGGTGAATGTAAACGCCATACTTTTCTATTGCGTTGCGAATTTCCGCAGCAAAATCGTCCAGAAACAAAGCGTAATCGTTGTCAAAACCCATTTGTTTGTAAATTGACGAAATGCGTTCCAACGTAACCGCCGCAAACATATTCCCGGGAATAAAATATTTGTAATGGCACACGTCGTCGCTAGGACGATAAGCGCTCCAAATAAGTCCGCAATCGGGATTAAACGAGTTTACTCCGTTTTGCTTGTCGTTTCCTATGGTAATTTCGTAATTTTTGTCCGAATGACGTTGCTCGGTTCTAAACACATTTACGATAGTGTTTGCCGTAATGCGGAAAAACACATCGAATATACTTCCGTCGCCCGTCAGTTCGTAGTACTGCGTTGCAAGCCAAACGGGATAGCAAAGCGAATCCAATTCAAATTTGCGTTCAAACACACTTCCGTCGGGATTGAATGCATTTGCGTACGGATCGCGCCGTATTTGTTCAAACTGTTTAAGCAACAATCCCCTTACCATAAGCCTTAACTGCTCGTCCTGATTGATAAATTGCAGGTATGGCAACACTTGTGCGGAAGAATCCCTTAGCCACATTGCGTTTATATCGCCCGTGTAGCAAAAAACCGTTCCGTCGTCATTGTAACGTAAAACTCCGCCTTGTTTAACCTTGTCGTTGGAAACGCCGTCTATCGTTGCGTAAAAGCAATTTACAAACGTTTTCCGCAAAACGTCGTCCAAAATCGTTGCAGACAGCGCGCTTACTCGATCACGCATAACTTCAAACGTAGGCGCGAGATTTACCGACTGATTGCAAGACAGTGCGATTTCGTCGGTAACGTTCGGCAATTCGTCATAAACCGTTTGTATATCTTCCACCGATATCCACCCCACGTTGCTTCGTGCATTGTCTACAAATTCAAAATAAAGCGATTGACCGCCGTATTGCGACAAATCGATGTAGTACAAATGCGTGCGAATTCCGTCGGAAAGTTTCCAACGATTGCTGTATGTGCGAAAAACTTCTTTGTTTGTACCGACGCAACGCATGGAAAGGTAGGTACTTTGTTTGTATTGCATTCCGCCCAGGCGCACAGACGCAACTCTTTGTCCGCCTACCTTAAATGCCGACGAACGTAAAACTCCGACTGCATTTTCGTCCGCACGATTGCACAGTCTGCCGCCGTTTACGTGCGACATCTTAAAACTATTTTCTTCTCCGATTATCGTCCAACCGTCCAGACCGCTAGAAAAGTCGCCGTTAAATATCTCGCTTGAAACGTTTTTTTCAAAAATCGGTTTTACGTCTTGCGCCGACAAATACTGCTCGCCTGAGGGCTCGGTGACATTGCATGCAACAATGTCGTCCAGAATAATGTAACCGACGTTTTCGACAGACTCGTCAACAACGACAATACGTACTTTTTTGCCCAAAGCGTTTTTGATATCGGCTTTGTACTGCACCATCGCTTGCGGGTCGGCGTCGTTTATGTAAGAATTTGCAAAGCGATACAACTCTATGTCGTTTTGATCTACGACCGAAAGGTACGTAAGGGCAGAGTTTTTGCAACCGCCGAGTCTGAATGTCAAAAAGCCGCTTCCGCTAACCGTAAATTCGTTTGAAACGAGTCTTCCCGTGTTTTGCTCGCACAATGTCCCGTTGTAGAACCCTTTGTTTTGTTCGTCCTGCGAAACATATTTTGCCGAAAATGCATTGCCGCTTACTTTCCACCCTTGCAAATCGCCGGTATTGAAATTGCCGTTCAGCACATCGACGGCTTCCCTCTGTAAAGGCGGCGTCGGTCGATCTGTGACAGTATCGTCATTGCAGGCAACGGCCACAATAGCCGTTGCCAACAAAACGATAACCAATATTATTATCGGTGTTGCTTTTTTCATGACTGTTTTAGTAAGGGTTTACGTAAGAGAACGTCGTTTCCAAACCGGATATAGAAACCGCTCTGTCGCTCGAAACCACACTGTTCCATTCCGACTCGCCAACCAACCTGACTTCCTTGATCATTGTAAGTCCCCAACCGCTAGTGACATTGTCGGCAAATTCCAGGTAGTACAGTTTTGTTCCGTCCAAACCGGACAAATCCAACATGTGGTTATCGAAATCCTTTCCCTTTTTGCTACTTAAATTGTCGCGGCGAACATAGCGCAAAACTTCGATGTTGGTGTCTACTTCTTTTACGGAAACAAACACTTGTTTATCGTACGCCAAGCCGCCTGCCCAATCGAATCTGACATACTTGTTGTCGCCGTTTACACTAAACGCCGACGAACGCAACACTCCCGTCGAAGCATCTCCGCCGTTATTGTCGCTGCGTGCGCACATCTTTGTTTTGGGATCGTCATTTATTTTGAACACGTTGTTTACGTCTTGCCATTGATCCAGGTTTTCGTTAAGACCTCCGTTTTTAATGGAGTTGTCGGCAGTATCCACACCTAAAATCGCAGGCAAGATGTTTGCGGCAAGCGTATCTGCCGTCGTATCGGGTGATTGAGCGTAGTAAGTCACAAAACTATCCGCACTCAGTACGCACCAATCGCTTGAAGAAGCGTCGGTAATTACAAAGTACAGGCTTTGTCCCCGATAAGCACTAAGGTCGTAATAGTATTCAAACATATACCCTTCGCCGTTGTCGCAAACTTTTGCGCCGTCAATTTCCGTTTTGTTGAAGTGTCTGTTACCGAAACGCGCCACTTCTAGGTTATCGGCCGCGCGACGTATCGAAACATATGCAAACGACGAGTTTTTGCCGCCGCCCAGTTTGAACGAAACGTAACACGAACCGCCGAGTACAAAGTTTGACGAACGCAGATGTCCCATACGCTCTTGCGCGGAATCTTTGCTTATTCCGCCGCCGTATATGCCCAAATTGTACTTTCCGTCGCGATTGTAGGGATAGTTTTGGTCGAAATATCCGCCGTCTACTACTCGATCGTTTGTCCAAGCTCTCATACCGGCTTCGTTTTTCCATATATCAAAAGCATTCCAACCATACAAATCGCCGGTTTCGAAACCGCCGTTAAGCACACGATTTTCGGCGTGGTCGGTTGTGAGAATAAACGCAAGATCGTTTTGTTCTTCACCCGAGTTGTAACGCAAGGTGAACGCGTATTCCTTTTGTCCGAAACGATAGATACCGTTGATAAATGACGCTTTGATTGTCAGTATGTTCGTTTCCGTGTCAAACGAATAGTCCTCGACGTCAAGCTCGCGGGAATCGTAACTTACGCCGACAAAAGTGTTGCCATTCAGCGAAACGTCATACGTTACGTCGTTGCAGTCGTCTATACGGTATCCGTCGGACGACATTTGAACGGAGGCAGGATTTACCGGCAACGATATCTGCACCGTAAACGTCAGCGTAGTGCCGTCGGACATTTCCACTCGGAAATTTGCCGTACCTGCGCCGACCGACGTCAAATAATCGTTGTAAAGCACTAGCGCACCGTCGGACAAAACATAGTCGGAAGTCGCCACTGTCTGTTCGCCGCAATGTAATGCCGTGATTGTTTTGTCGTATACGTCGATGGTTACGCGCAAATTGCCCGAACCGACTTTGTAAGCGTATTCTTGTTGCGTAATCACGGGGGTTCTGGTGTCGCTTATGGTCAGTTCAACGTTGCACTCGCCGTAACCGTTTGTTATCGCTACATTGTGTTCGCCGTAAGTCAACGAAGCGACAAAGTCCGCAGTCAAGGTAAGCACGCCTTCGACGAACGAGTAGTTTTCTGCCGCAACGACGATATCGTCTACTTTTAGTTGCGTTACACTTAACGGTTTGCCTTGCAAATTGAGTTGTATTGTCGTCGGGGCGTTTTTGTCAAACGAAACGTCGGTTTTGTCTGCCGAAAGCGTTTGAACTACCGTTATTACAACGTTGCTCATGCCGCCCTTGGTAAACACGGTAAGTTGTATTCTATCTTCTTCTTGCAAACCGCTGAGGTAGGACGCCTTTATGGTAAACAAACGCGTCTTGCCTTGTTTGCCGTCGTCTACGTAGTCTTGGTTGACAACAAGCTCGTATTCGCCGCTGAAAATTTTGTACAACTCGAAATCGCTGTTGCCGTCGGCATTTGTGATTGTGTAAGTTATGTCTGCGCTTTCGGCGTCGCCAAGACTCTTGTTATATGTTTTGCTTTCGGCGTCGGCTATTTGCGGCTGACGTTGCATATACACGACTTCCATTTCGATAGCGTCACTTGTTGCGTCGGTTTCGTCGGTTACGGTAAAACCAAACACCACGACTCCAAACCAACCGTCGGCGCGACCGACACCGAAAGTGAGAGCATCGCTATTCATAGTAACCACTCCGAATGTTCCTCTTGCCGTAAGTCCGTCTTGCGCAACCGTTCCCTCTTCGCCTTGTTGAGTAGATTCGGTTTGGTAACTGTAGAACCTTACGCTTACCAATTTTGCGCCGACCAACTGCCATTCTCCCACGGCTTTGGCACGCAACTTTTCTGCGGAAATAGTTTCGTTGATGTACTTCTTCACCGTCATGCCGTCTTTTTCAGAGGGATTTGCAATCGGTTTGTCGCTCAATCTTATGCTAAAAGTGTCTTCGCCGTCCGAGTTGGAGAGTTTGAACGTAATTGTTCCGTACGAAAAAGTTGCCAGGTACGCTTTGCTTATCGAAACAGATGTTTCCGACAAGGTATAGACGGAAGAATCCACTTCGTTGCCGTCCACATACAACTTTGTTTCGTTTTCCTTGCCGTGTATATTTGCCGTAATTACAAGTTGGTCTTCGGCTTCGGCAAGATCGGCTTTTTGCAAATTGTTCACCTTGCTTTCAGGCGCAATTTCGGGTGCGGACGCTTCGCGAACGTTAATTTTCAACAATTCGACTCCGTTCACCGTAACAATGTATTGGCTCGGCGTTAAACCTTGCAAAAATTCCTTTTTGATTGTAAGAGTGTTGTTTTCGTAAGAGAAATCCGCTTGAGAAAGCTCTGCCGATTGGATACCGAAACTTTTTGCGTCCACCACGTTGTGGTAAACTGTCAGAACGGCGACCACGTCCGAATCGGTAACGTTTTTTACAAACTCGAAGTAGTTTTTGTCAGCCGTTACGGGACGAGTGTCCAAGACTTTTATTTCAAACTCGCCTTGTCCCGCAAGAGTTTTTACGGTAAAACGATACGTGGCGGGAGAAAGCGTTTTAAGGTAATCGGCCTTTATGCTAAACTTGTTTTTATCGTCCTGATATTTCAGAACATAGTTTTCGCTACCGATTGAAGTGTCGCCCAAAAGTATATCGACGATGTCGTAGTAACGCTCCACTTTACCTAAACTCATTATTACGTCGCCAAAATCGTCTTTTAAGTCTACGGTTTTGTCAAAAGCGTCGCGAATCACAGGATTGACCGCTTTGTATGTAAGCTTGATTTCTTTGCTCGCTTCGAGTCCGTAACTATCGACGGCTTTTACTACAACGTACACTTCTCCTGCAAATACGGTTTGAGGATTGTAGTTAAACGTACCGTTGGCGTTATCCGTCAAAACGCCGGCGCAACCTTCTTTAAGCGAGTACGAAACGGTAATCTCGCCTATTTTGTTTGTTACGAGTTTACTAAAGTTTTCGTTTTTAATTTCTTCGCCCGGAAGTTTTACGAAGTCGGTTTTGTCGCCGATTACGGGGACATCGTTTTTAACGACGGTTATCGTGGCTTTGCCACAATTTGTAACAACACACAACGTATTATCACCGTCGGTTAGTTTGGCGACCAACGACGCATTTATGGTAAGTACGCCGTCTGCAAACGTAAAGTCGTCGGCTTCCGCGTCAGTTTCACCTATAAGAATTTTGTCAAACTCGCCGCCGTTTAACTCAACCATATACTCTATCGTACCGTCGGGATTTACAACGTTGCTTTGACTTTTCAGCGTTACAACAGGATCTTTGCGCACTTCTACGGTAAAATCGGATTGTCCTGCGGTAGTTACAACCGTAAACGTGTGCGAACCGTAACCAAAGCCTGCCAAAAACTCCTTTTTGATTGTAATTGTAGAGTTTTCGTTGTCTATCGAGTAGTCGTCGGCAGTGATTTCGCAACCGCTGACAGACAAGATACTTACGTCGAAATTACCCTTCTCGTCACCCTTTTTGTTTACTGATACTACCAAGTCTTGCAAATCGGAATTGTACACCTGTGCCGAAACCTTGGGATTTACCGTTTTGTACGTAAGAGTAATAACACGATCGGCAGATGCGCCGTAACTGTCCGTAGCCGTTACCTTTATTTTGATTTCGCCTGCACGATTGTCTGCCGGCCGATAGTTAAACGTGCCGTTTTGGTTGTCGGTTAAGGTTCCTTTTTGACCTTCTTCGAGCGCATACGTCAACCCTATCTCGCCCGAACCGAACGCGTCGGTTACCAAGGATGCAAAGCTTTCGTTGTTTATCTCTTCGCCCGGAAGTTTGATAAAATCAGATTTGTCCGAAATGACGGGAATGTCGTTTACTACAAAACCAGCCGAAACCTTACCGTCTTGAGTGGAAACGGTAATAGTATGTCCTTCGCCTATGCTTAAAGTTTGCATATAACTTTGCGGTAAGACAATTTTACCGTCTTGGTACGTAAAGCGTTCGGAAGGCAATGTATCGTCGTCTATTACGACCGAAACAAGTTGTTTGCCTTTCAGGTCTACTTCGATTTGCAAGTCGCCTTGCCACCACACGATGTCGGTAGACTTTATTACCGGAGGGTACTTTTCCGGCTTGGCCTTTTCTTTGATTTTAATCTCGAAATCCACCTTAAAAGTACCTGCGGTCAGGACAAACTTGTAGCTACCTTCTGCCAAAGATTCCAAGTAGTCGGCTTTTACTTCCAATTTGCTTTGACTAAATGCATAGTCCGTCGGCCTTATGGAATTGCCGCTCACTTCGACAAATTCGTTGTCGTTCATGTTTACCGTAAGCAACACGTTTTGTCCGCTGCCGAGTTCATATTCACCCGAGGACACGATAGGCGGAAGAGGTGCGGGCGGTTCGTCGATCAAACAGCCTGTAACTGCAAACGCAAGCACTGCCAACAAAATAACACATAACAGTTTTTTCATATTTCCTCCTAAAAATTTATTTTTCCGTTTTATTCACGGATTACTTCTTAATGAATTTTGCTTTTTTTATTAAAACGTCTGTAAAACCGCTTTGCTTACAATTGCTTTGATAAAACTCTTTATGTCAAAGTGTCGTTTTGCGGTTTTTGTTGCGCGACTGCTACGACACTAAACCTGTCAGACAAGCTCTGCAAGCAAGTCATCGACAGAAAACCTACAACAACAAACCGTTTCGTCGCATGCGCCGTAATACAAACGCACTTCTCGGCCGTCAACCGCACAACCGCACGAAAACACAACGTTTGGCATAAATCCGTCCTTTTCATAAGAAGCGTCGGGACTTAGTATCGGTTTGTCCGTACGAGCGAGTATTACCGACGGATCGTCCTTGTCCAACAACATGGCACCCAGTACATAAGTGTTGTTTCGATCGGCCCCGTGATAAATTTCTACCCAGCCCTTTTCCGTCAAGAAAGGAACGCAACTTGCGCCTATGCGAGCCGAATCGAAACTGTCTGCACGCAAAGAAGCAAAACGCTTGTGCTTGCCCCAACCGATCAAATCGGTCGAGCGAGATATCCATACGGTAGGTTTGCCGAAGTATGCCGATTCGGGACGACTTAAAGCAACGTACTCTCCGTTTATCTTTTGCGGAAAAATAACGACGTCTTTGTTGTCCGGCATAAAGGCTACGCCCAACTTTTGAACCGACGAAAAATCTTGCGTTACAGCAAGCATCGTGCAAATGCCGTCATCGCTTACGCCGCTGTAATTTATATAGTAGTCGTTGCCTATTTGCGTAATGCGCGCGTCTTCTACCCCAAACGTTTCGTAATCGTTGTCGCCCACTATAAACGGCGTTTGCCGTACAGTGAAGTTTACTCCGTCGTCACTGAAACAAACTGCCAGATACGAAAGGGTAGTCAAGTACACTTTCCCGTCTTGTTTTACCAATCTGGCGTCGGAAAAATCGCAAGACGGATCGTTTTTGCTAAAATACTTTTTATCAAACGAGCCTGTCGCCGTATTGTACACAGGCACACCCACGCAATTTTCACGCGGGGCGGCAGCCACTGCCACTCTGACCAACAAAACCGTTTGGTTGTTGTACGTCGCCACACCGGGGTTAAAAGCCAAAACGACTTTAAGTCCGCTGTCGCACGGGACAAAATCACTTGCCGTAAGCACGGGGTTGGCCCGATATCTTTCTACTTTCACCTAACAAACTCCTTTTTTGCACTGCAATCGGTATTCACGCGGGGAAACGCCGCACAAACGCTTAAATGACTTGTTAAAGCTTGCAACGTCTTCGAACCCGTAATACTTGGCAATCGTTTTTACCGTCAGATCCGTGCGTAACAACATAAGCTTCGCCTGGTCTATTTTCAGCATCATCTGAAACTTTTTCGGCGATATGTTAAGATGTTTTTTGAATACCGAATACAGATAACTTTCAGAGACGCACACGGCAGAAGAAATTTCTGCAACCGACAAAATGCGTTTTTCATTTGCTTTCATTATTTCCGCAACCTGGTTCACTATATGGTTGCCGTAGGTCGGTTTGGTTGCCGCACGCCCGAAGGAGAACTCGGGAGTGTCATCATAGCAAGTGCGTATTACCTGACACAGCAGTTCGGTAATCAAAGCCTCCATCATTTGCCAGTATCCTAAACGCTTTGCATCCATTTCGGAAAACATTCTCGTTATGGTTTCTTTAAGTTCCTGCGGACAATCCTGTATTATTTGTTGCGACTTGTTTTGCGTTATGTAAGCCGTTTTTCCGTCGTTGCGATAAAAAGAGCCTTTTATGTAGTAAAACGACACGAAGTCGCTATCCGAAAACTCCTCGTGTTGTTGCGATGGCTGTACGAAATAGAATCCGCCCTTTTCCACCGTAAACTCTTCGCCGTCGATTCGAGTTTTTATCGAACCTTCTAGTACATACACAAACTCGAATTCTTCGTGAATGTGCGGTTTGTAGTAGTAGCCGTTTTCGCTGTCTTGCCGCCCTATGTTGTAAAACTTACTGACAACGTCTATCGACTTGGTAATTACGTTTTCTCTAAAAACGATGTTTTGCGTTTTGTTAGGCATTTGCTCCCTCCGCCGTTACGGCATCGCTGTCGCTTTGCAGTCCTTCGCGATACAGCGACGGGTACTGCGTTTTGTTTATGTACTTGTCAAACGCAGAAAAAGCATTCAAAACGATTATCAACGTCGAGCATCCTATACCTATAGCAAGATTTACTATTACGCACAGAGTTACGCCCAACACAGACGGAAGGAAAACAACCAACCACACCGTTATCGTAGACAACGCCAAAGCAAGCGCATTTTGCGGAAAACGCACAAAAGTAAGAGCGGTTGCGTTTAGCAGTAAAGCTTTTAACGATTGTTTATAAAACACGTTCAGCACGAAACAGTACGAAACAAAAATGCTTACTACCGCAAGCGCAAGTGCGCCGACAACGTTCCACCACCATTCCGTTCCGAAAAACAAATCGCTGCACAATACCGCACAAACGGCAGAGGCATACAATGCTCCCGTAACAAAGGATCCCCAAAAATGTTGTTTTACTCCACGCCAAAAACATTGCGACACAAATACGATTTGTCGCTTTGCGTACATTTTTATACATTGAGCGCATCCACCCAGCCCCACAAACGCCACTGCGGTCAGAGGAATGTACACAAGTCCGTTGAATAACATTTGCCCTTTCAATTGCGTTGCCAACTCTACTTTTTGAGCATAATCCGTTAGACTAAGCAATTTTGCATACAGTGTGCTGTTTGCCATTGTAGACCAGTACATCCACACGACCAACGGTACGGCAAACAAGGACGTCAGCGTGCTTAGCAATGCCAACGAACGCCAGTTAAACCTCAATATGTAGCCAAACTGTCCCAATCTGCTGTTGGGCAACGGCGTTTCTTTGTCGGAATACTTAAACAAATTAAACACTTTGTCGCATTACCTTTTTCTTTGTTTTTAGTCCTTCT
Source organism: uncultured Clostridia bacterium (assembly GCA_934281515.1). Classification (GTDB taxonomy): domain Bacteria; phylum Bacillota; class Clostridia; order Christensenellales; family CAG-314; genus Fimimonas. The sequence continues at coordinate 11,400 of CAKQXG010000044.1, forward strand.
GCTTTTGTTTTGTTTTTTTACGTTTTATTTCGGCAACGATAATGTAAGCAATCATTGTTGCGGCAACCAGGCACAGAAAAACTATCGGCCATGTCATATAATCCTTTTCGACAAAAACACCGTCATACTGCTTTACTCTGAACAAAGTGCTTTGTACGGGAACGGTCGAATTTGCCATGTTACCCGAGCACAGCTGTGCAAACCCGTTATCGCCCATACTCCAGGTTTTGTCGGAAGAGTCCACCACAAACACTCGCGCAGAGCAACCGCCGACAAAATCTTTCAAAATCGGTTCTGCTTTTTTAGTAGTGTCGACAGGCAATGCGTCCAATTCCGCCTCGCTTGCGCCTGCCGCCTTTTTTTCCTGCAAGTTTATCGGGGCGTAAAACTGCACTTTCGTAGCTATCGTCACGGGGTTTCCGCCCGTATCGAATCCGCAGTTGTTGTTGCGATTTACGCCGAAGGCAAACAGTTTACCTTCGGAAGAGATTATGTAGTTAGTTGTGCCGCAACACAAAATCTTTTTTGCGACAATGTCTACCGACGCATCGTCTTGTTTGAAATCAACGATTTGTTGCGGAACGGCATATCTGTTTTCCTGCCCTGCGGCAATCTGACCGCTTTTGTTGTCGCCCCAAACGTAAACCTTGCCGCTTTGCGTAAGAGCCATAGCGTTGCTGCCGCTCGCAGATATTTCCGTTACTTTTTCGTCAATATCGCACTTGTAGGCAACGCTGTCTTTGGGACTCTTGTCTACTTCGTCACCCGCGCCGAGTTCGCCGTAGTAGTTATCGCCGAAAGCATACACTTCGCCGTTGTCGGTAAGAACATACGAAGTATACTCGGCCGCCGCTATTTGCACTATCTTTTTGTCTACTGCCGCAACCTTGCAAAATGACCGCTGTACGCTGTCTTTTGCGTATTGCGAAGGTACGCCCAATTGACCGTATTCGTTGTTTCCTGCCGCATAGACCGTTCCGTCGTCGGACAAAAGTAACGTATGTCGTTTGCCGCACGCAACTGCTGTCGGCGTAAAAGCTACGTCCACCTGCGTGGGTTTAGAAACACTTTCGCAAACATTGCCCAAGCCGAGTTGTCCGCTGACGTTTTTTCCCCAAGCAAACAATTGTCGATTGCAAACGGCAAAAGCAAAAGATTCTTCTCCTGCCGCAACAATAGTTACGTTGTCCGCTACAAATTGCGGGTCTATATGAGAAACGTCCGACCCTACGCCCAGACAGCCATATGCGTTGTCACCTACGGAGTAAAGTTTTCCGCCTGCATTTACGTACAAAGAGAATCCGCCGGATCCTGCGTATTTTGCCACCGAAAAATCTTCAATCTCCCCCAGAGCGACATACGAAAACGCAAAAGACAAACACAACGTCAGCACGAGAATGATTATTAAGTTACTTGTTTTTTGCAAGGTATTCATTGAATTGAAGTAATAGATCCTTTTGAATTTCCGTAAGGGCTTTTTGCAATGCCGTATCGCTACGCAAACTGTTTATGTAACCGCTATAAGACGAAACGGGATCTTTAGTCATGCCTAGTTCGTAAGCAACCAGATTGGATTTCATCGAAGCGATGCTCGGATTGTCCAACGCAGTCGAAACGCTTGAACTTCTGCCTACGGTAGAGAACAAAAAGTCGGAGTACAGTTGCGGAGAGTATCTCTCGGGACTGTACATATAATGGCTGTATTCCAACACTTTTGCGTCGCTTGCGTAAGGCAATCTTATGTAGGTCGGATTCCATGTAAGCAAATATGCCGTAAACGTGTAGGGCTGTTTGCCGACAGTAGACACCGTGCCTTGTATAACGTTGCCGTTTTCGTCCTTTGCTTCGTCCCAATGCTCACCCTTGATGCCGTATTGGAACAGGTCGTGATTCTCTTGAGAAGAGAACAACCAGTCAAAGAATTTCATTATCTTGGGGACTTTTTCGGCAGGAACGTTTTTGGGAATGGCCAAGAAGTTCCATGCGCGATAGTCGGTTGCCTGCACGCCCTCTTTCTTGTTGCGAATATCGGCGTCCTGCACGAAGATTTCTAATTCTGCGGAAGGTTCGGCCTTTTTTACCGCTTCTTCGTATTCGTTGAAGTTGCCTATGCTTTGCAACACCGACGCCGCCATACCCAACTTAAACTTGTTGTTAGACTCCGTTTCGTTGCTTACGTCGCCCATCATTCCGTCAACGTTCCAACGACGGACAATCTCGTAGTTTTGTTGCCAGGAAGTGTCCTCGGTTTGGAATCCCGAAGGAAATGCGCTTTTACCGTTAGGCGCGGAAGGATTAAGGTTGGTTACGTTTGCCGCAACCGCTTCGCCGGAACGTTCGTCTATGTACACTTCGCCTTCAAGCAAGCCGGAATTGATGGATATTTCGGTCTTGATACCGTTTTTGTAGTAATCGGAAGGCAACACGTTTGCCGGTTCGCGACGAGAAATTATTTCGTAAGCGCTGTACTGACCGTCCT
>CAKQXG010000045.1 GCA_934281515.1 uncultured Clostridia bacterium
AATTACGCAAACTAAACTTGTCGATTTTGTCACTGCCGCAAATAACGGAAAGGAGAAAACTCTATGAAACTGAACAAACGTTTGCTTGCGTTGGTCGTGTTGTTTGTAGTGTTTGCGCTTGCCTTGTCGCTTGCCGCATGCAACACCACGCCCGACAATCCCAACCCCGGTGGTGGCGGTGGAGACGAGGACATCGATCCGGTTGTCACTTCGCTGGAAGTTACCACTCCGCCAATCAAGACGTACTACTTGCCCGGTCAATCGTTTGACCCGACAGGCATGGTGCTTGTGGCGAAGTGGAACGATGGCGAGGATGAGGAGCTTGGTCGTGGCGAGTACACGATTGCTCCCGAAGTGTTTGCAGACGGCGACACGGCTGTGACGTTTACCTACGAGGGAGTCAGTCTGGCTTATCCCGTAACAGTCAGTAGTCTGTCCGACGTTACGGTAGACAGTCTCGAAGTAAATCGCGACCGTCTGCCCGAGGTTTGCAGCGCAGGCTACATCGATATGTCGTTGTTGGATGTTACTGCCGTATACAAAGCAGGCGACAAACCTCAACAGGTAACCGACTACGAATTGTTTGACAACGGACAAAAAGCCGTGCTTGACAACGGAACAAGATACTTTCTGACCGAAGGCGAACACGAACTTACCGTAGAATACGGACAAAAACAATTCAGTTTCAACATCGATTGCCCGTATACGCTTATCGAGGCGGAGTACCACAACGGACTCGGCAACTTTACCGATTCCAAAAACTACGCCGAATGGAAGCCTGCCGACTCCGGTCGTAGTTTCAGTGAAGCAGGACTTGGTTTGTGGGGATACAGCAGTTGGGGTATCGATGTGCCGTCCGGTGAAATTGCCGTCAATGGCATTGGTAACGGCGACACGATTGCCTTTCACATGTGGTCGACCGAAGAAGTTGATCGTATGCTCAAGCTGTCATGCGCTTCGCACGTGCGTATTGCGCTAAACGATTCTTGGGGACCTGACAAAACTGCCGACGTACAGTTCAACAAGGTGTTTAAGTTGTTCGTCAACAAAGAAGAAGTTTCGGTGTCCGACGATGTAGTTGTGCAAGGTCGTACGCGCACCGGAAAAATGGAGCGCTATGCGCTTGACATTTGGGTACAGCTTGTAGATATTGCTATGGTACACCTCAAACAAGGCGACAACTTGATCGAGTTTACCAATATCGGTGAAAGATATCTGACGACGGAAGGTCAAAATGTCGGTACACCGCTTACGGCAACACTTAACTTCGACTGCATTCAATTCGGTGACGCTCCTGTCAATGTCGAACCTGCCGAAGAAAACAACTTCCGTATCGGTCGCGTAGACATTGTCAAGATCGATAACCGCGCAATGCTCAAAATCAGCGGTTCGATAAACGGGATTACAGCCGATGACGTAAAAGTCGGCGTACACTGTCTGTACAACAATTGGCCGCTTGTAGAGTTGCCGTTTACTTTGACGATAGACAAGCACAATATGTTTGTTGTACTTGCCGACATCACGGATTTGAAGACGCTCGGCGAATCGTTGTTCTGTATGTGGCGTATTTCCGACGAAGAGGCTAATCCCGATATGTCTGCCGACGACAAACATATTCAGGTGATAAGCAACGGAAAGGTAACAATAGATGATCGCATTTACTATGCGTCTCGTCCGTACGATAACTTGTGCGGTATGACAGTGACAGAAAATGCCGTATTCGGAAAGTCTTTCTCAACCACAAGTTCGGAAATCAAAAACGACGGTGCCGACAAAGCCGTTCTGGAAGTAAAAGGCACAATCGAGGGCTACACAAAAGACGATGTCAAAATGTATGCGTACGCAGTATTTGGAGATTGGCACTACATTGAGTTATCTTTTGAAATGACCGTTGATGGAACGAATTTTGTTGCCGTGGCAGACATTACAAGACTGAACGGCGAAGGCAATGCCGAAGCGGAATATATTTTCTACATGCCTCTCGGCGGCGCAGAACCGGGTAATAGTAATGTAATAACAGCCATTCCGACAGGCGTTGCCGTGGTTGGTAACGTAACATATACGGCAAGTCAGCCGTATAGCAATCCTTGCGGAATGAAAGTTACAGTCAGTGGCGACCCTCAACCGCCTGTTACGGAAGTTACCGTTGACAGTATCGAGGTCACCCACGCTCCGGACAAGACGGAATATAAAGTAGGCGATGAGTTTGACCCGACGGGCATGGTAGTTGTTGCCCATATGAGTGACGGCAAGCAAAAGACGTTGACTGCAGAAGAGTACACCATAAGTCCTTCTATTCTTGCCAAAGATACCGCTCAAGTGACAATATCCTACCAAGGAAAGACGGCAACAGTTGATGTCACCGTAAGTGTTGTCGAAGAACCTACAAATGCGTATACAGTTTCTGAAGCAACTATCAAAAACGATGGCGACGATAAAGCCGTGTTGGAACTGAAAGGTACGATCGAGGGTTACACAAAGGACGATATAAGGTTCTCGGTGTTGGCGATGAACACCTATACTTATAGCGTGTTGAACATAGAATGGACGATTGAGAGCAAAAACTATGTTGCCAAGATTGATATAACGGATCTCAACGTGGTGGGCGAGTACATCTTTTATATGCACTTGGCAACGGAAGCGGCAGGCGACAGCAATCGCATCGAGACGGGAGATACAGGTGAGGCCAAGGTTGGCGACGTCGTTTACACCGCAAGTAAGCCGTATGATTTTCCTTGCGGAATGAGAGTAACTGTCAAGAAGGTAAACGTTGCAACTGCGGAAATCAAAGCCGACGGCGACAATAAGGTTGTGTTGGAGTTGTCGGGTACGCTTGGCGGTGTGGCAAAGGACGACATCCATGTGTACGTTTACGTGCTCATAGGCGATTGGCATTACGTTGAGTTGACGTGCACAATTACCGTTGACGGAGACAACTTCGTGTTGGTTGCTGATCTGACAAGTCTGACGGAGATAGGCGAGTACATTTTCTATATGCCGCTTGGTGACGCTGCTGCCGGTGACGCCAACAAAATTACTACTAAGGCAAGCGGAAAGGTTACTGTAAACGGAATTACTTACGAGGCAAGCGAACCCTTTGGCAATCCTTGCGGTATGAAGACAACTGCGGCAGAGTAACTGCATTTGTAAGCGACACTTTCTTGTATTAAACAGTAATAATGATGTGTATCGCCCAAAGTTTTGACCTACTCGGAACTTTGGGCGCACATCGAAAACGGAGACTTTTATGAAATTAAATAAACTTAACTTAAGACAATGGATTGTGCTTGTCGTGTGTTTTGTGTTGATTGCTGCGCTTGTTGTCGGTGACGTTGCCTGCGCCAAGTGGAGTAGCAAAATCACGCTTCTTTTGTGCGGCGACGGCATCAACTTCGATGGCGAAGAAGTGAAAAACGCCCTGCAACTAGGCAAAAACCTTGTGTCCGACATCATGGACGAAGCGATTGTAATGTTGAAAAACGACAACAACACTTTGCCGCTTAAAGACACCAAGAAGGTCAATCTGTTCGGATGGGCAAGCAGCGACAACGGCACAATTTACAGCGGTACCGGTTCGGCTGCGTGCTATATTTCCGACAGAGATCGCATTACGCTTTCCGCAGGACTGGAAGCAAGCGACTTCGAAGTAAACAAGAGTTTGCTCAACAAGTATACCGCCTATCAGGATGGGCGCAAGGACAGCAACTCAACCCCCGGAGGAACGACCTATCTCATCGAGCCGGATATGGGCTTCTACACCGATGACGTGATGAACGAGGCAAAGGCTTTTTCCGATACGGCAATTGTAACAATTGCACGCTATGGCGGAGAAGGCTACTCCATCAAGATGCGTCAACCCAAGCTTAACGCTACAAACGACAACTCTCGTACTTATCTGCAGATCTCTACCGAAGAAGAAGCGTTGTTGAAACTTGTTACGGAAAACTTCGAGCATGTCATTGTTTTGCTTAACTGCAGCAATCCTATGGAACTCGGTTTCATCAAGGACGACAAAATCGACGCCGTGTTGCACATCGGTTACCTTGGCGTAACGGGTGCCAATGCGGTAGGACACGTACTTCGCGGCACGGTCAATCCGTCCGGACATTTGACAAACTCCTTTGCGGTCAACCACAAAGACGATCCCGCGTTTGCCAACCTGGCTCACTACAGTGATTCGGTCAAAGACCACATGGTGTACGCCGAAGACATTTACGTCGGTTACAAGTGGTACGAAACTGCCTTCCACGATGGTTACTACGGTAGCAAGAATTACGACGAAGTGGTGCAATTTCCGTTCGGTTTCGGCATGAGTTATACTACCTTCGATTGGCACATTGACAGCGTTAAGATCGGCGATACCGATTTGCTTACCGCCGGTAAAACGGTGGATGTTACCAACAAAAAGGACAGTGTTTCGGTGGATGTTACCGTCACAAACACGGGCAACTATGCAGGCAAAGACGTTGTGCAACTGTTTTACACTGCTCCGTACACCAAGGGCGGCATAGAAAAGGCGTACGTCAATCTTGTTGCGTTTGACAAGACGGAGGTTTTGCAACCCGGACAATCGCAAAAGCTTACACTTACGTTTGATTTGTACGACATGGCGAGTTACGATTGTTACGACCGCAACAACAACGGCGTCAGGAGCTACGAGCTGGACAGTGGCGAATATGTTCTTAAGCTTATGACAGACAGTCACACACTTAAAGGCTGTGACAACGACCAAATTAGCTTCAACATCCCCAACACGCTGAACTACAAGCGTGACACAACCACCAAAAAGGTTGTCAAAAACCGTTTTACCGGCGATACCGCGTATGCAGGCGTACCTATTGACGGTAGCACCGTTGGCGACGGCGTGACTTACCTGTCGCGCGCAAACTTTGAAGGTACTTTCCCGACAAGTCAAACGGTACTTAACATAAGCGATCCCAAAGTAGTTGCGGCAGAGACTTATCGTTATGACGGTTACGACAACATGGACATGCCTACCCAAGGCGCAAGCGGAGACTTGTTGTTGTGGACCAAGGAGGACGGTGGCAAGGCAAGCGCGTCCGACCTTGTACGTACGGGTAGCGAATGGAACACGCTGAAGGAAAATGAAGACCTGATGCGCACGCTTGTTGAAGAATATACAATCAACGGCGAAAGCGAAACTTGGACAAAACTGCTCAATCAAATATCCGTTGACAGCCTGTGCTCGTTGGTAGAAAAAAGTGGTTTTATCAACTGCGCTATGCCCGAAATCGGTAAAAAGGCTTACTACGATTACGACGGACCCAGCGGATTCCAATCCCACTACGGAAGCATTGCGCCAAACGACAATTGGACGGGTTACCCGATGAGTCTCAACATCGGTTACACTTGGAACAAACGTCTTGCTTTTCAACAAGGCCGTGCCCTTGCAAAGGAAGGCTTGGCTACGGGTATCAATGGTATTTACGCCCCTGGTGCAAATATTTTGCGTAACCCATACAGCGGACGTTACTACGAGTACTACTCCGAGGACCCGGTTGTGACCGGTTGGATGGCAGGCAATTTTATTGCAGGTGCCAAGACAAACAACATGTACTGCTTTATGAAACACTTTGTTGCGTTTGAAGGTGAAACCAACTGTATTTCTTGCTGGGAAACGGAACAAGCTTTACGCGAAGTGTATCTCAAGCCGTTTGAAATTGCTATCAAAAAGTGCGGTGCAAACGCTCTTATGAGCAGTTTCAACAAACTCGGCGGCGTTTGGGCAGGCAGCAACAAGGCGTTGCTTACGGACATTTTGCGCAACGAGTGGGGCTTCAAGGGCATTGTGCTGACCGACTACACAAGCGGATTGACATTCTTCAACACGCCGCGCGCAGTCGTTGCCGGACAAGACATGTTCCTGTGTGACCGCGAGTCCAACAGCAGTCCGCTCGACCGCACCAACAGGGCGCAAATGTACGCGGCACGCAAGGCTGCAAAGAATATGATCTACGTACAATGCGAAACCTATCTCAGCTACAAGGATTACACCGGTAGCGACATCTACACGGCAGTGTTGGGTACGGGTAGCGTGTCCAAGGTGTTCCCGTGGTGGATCCCCTTGCTTGTCTTACTCAATCTGGCGATCGTAGGTCTTGCCGCATGGCAAATTTGTTCGGCGTTTCTGCCCAAGAAACAAAAGAAATCGGCAGACGAAGAAGATACGACCGCTAAAGAATAATATAAGTACAATACAGACAATTGTACCAAAAAAATTGATACGTATATTGATTTTTGTGACAGCTTGACAAATTTAAGCACCCCGAAAGAAGTTCTTTCAGGGTGCTTTGTTTTGCAAGCAGCCTGTATTTTGACGATAACGGTACGTGTTTTGTCGGATATATTGTAAATAAAAGCCTTGTCGCCGATTAGGAAATAATACTGCAAGTTAGGAAAACTCTCTTGTATGTCGTTTTTTGTTTTTGTATACTATAGCTTGAAAAAAAATACATCATTGGAGGATATTTGATGGCAAAGTTTAAAAAGTATATTTGCTTACCTGTAATAGCCGTTTTGCTTGCGGCATTGATTACGGGAAATGTGGTCGCGCTTAGTTTTTCCGACCAGATAAACAGTTTGCTGTGTCCGCCGATTTCCGACGCTTCGGAACGTGAAGAAGCCGCAGCCGAAGGACAAAAATTGGCAAAGGAAATAATGGAAGAAGGAGCGGTGTTGGTGCGTAACGAAAACAACGTGTTGCCCCTTGACCGAACTGCAGATAAAAAAATAAATGTGTTCGGTTGCTCTTCCGTAGACTGGGGATTTGGAGGCTCGGGTTCGGGCAGAATCCGTCCCGAGAACGATGACCCGTCAACTCTCATAGATCTGTTGGGCGGATTGAAACGCTACGGGATAGAGGTCAACTCCATACTTACGGCAATGTACAAGAGTTTCCGTAAGGTGGGCAGGCAGGAAGAGGCTCAGGACAAGGGCATGTATGCATTGTACGAACCTAATATTTCTGACAAAAGTTACTACTCGGACGAGTTGTTGGCGCAGACTAAGGAATACTCCCAAACGGCAATTGTCACAATTACCCGATTCGGCGCAGAAGGCGTTGACCACACGCAAACAGGCGAACAAAGTCTGTCTATTTCCGACGACGAACGCGATTTGCTTACATACGTAGGCAAAAATTTCGATAAGGTGATTGTCGTGGTCAACTCCGCCAATACAATGGAGCTTGGTTTTACCGAAACGATAGAGGGTATCGATGCGTGTCTTGTTGTCGGGCTTACCGGCTCGCAAGCGGCCTCGGCGATTCCGTCGTTGTTGTATGGCGAAAAAAATCCTTCCGGACGACTTGCCGACACTTATGCCTACGAGTTTTCTTCAAATGTCAACTACACTCACGGCACAAGCTCGGGATGGTATCAGCCGGACGGCATGTTTGACTACATAGAAGGCATTTACGTCGGCTACAAGTGGTACGAGACGGCATTTGCCGAGGGTATCTGGGACGACGTAGACAACGATTTCGGCAAGGGCTACAAAGGCGTTGTGCAGTATCCGTTCGGTTTCGGACTAAGTTACACCGATTTCAGTTGGCAATTGCAGGGTGTCACGATTAAAGACGGTGACGTTGTGCGTTCGGACAATACTATTTGCGAAAAAAGCATAATTACACTGTCTGTAAATGTCGAAAATGTCGGCACTACAAGTGGCAAGGACGTAGTGGAAGTGTACCTGACCGCACCTTACACTAAAGGAGGTATAGAAAAGGCGTATGTCAACCTTGTCGGTTTTGAAAAGACAAGCGAACTTGCTCCGGGCGAAAGTCAGACGGTGGAGATAACGCTGTATGCAGACGACTTTACGAGCTACGACTGTTACGACCGCAATAGTAACGGCTTTTGCGGATATGAGTTGGAAAAGGGAGAGTACCAACTTAAACTTATGGCAAACAGTCACGATATGAAGGACTTTGCCGACAACGTGGTCAAGCTAATCGTCGGCGACACAATCAAGGTTACGACAGACTTCTACTCCGGGCAAGAAGTATACAACAAGTTTACGGGTGACAGTGCGTGGGACGGCGCGTCTATCGATTCCAACGACGACGGCGTGACTGCAGTGGAGTACATTTCTCGCGCTAATTTTCCTAAACCGCAGGACGTAACACCCATGCAACAACGTGCGCTTAATGCCAAGCAAAATGCCGTCAAGGATTACACCAAGGATATGGCTACGACTTGGGATAACGCTACGACCGACAATGCGGGTAATGCTACGCATACCGACAGTGTCAAGTGGGGACAAAACAACGGCATGAAGATTACCGACGCTTCAGGAAAGGTAAATGCGCTGGGACTTAAACTCGGCTCGAACTACGACGATCCCGATTGGGACAAGTTGCTTGACCAACTGACGATAGAAGAAGCGACGACGCTTATCAGCAATGCCTATGCAACAACCAAGCCGATCGAATCCATCGGCAAACCCGAACTGGTCGACTACGACGGACCGTCGCAGATAAAGTCGTTTTCGGGTGCGCCACGTGGTACTGCATACCCCGGCAACCCCGTTGTTGCGCAAACATGGAACAAAAACCTTGCCTATCGTTACGGCATGAGTTTCGGTAAAGATATGATCTCCGTTGCCGTAAACGGACTGTATGGTTTCGGTTGTAACATTCACCGCGTACCTTTCTGCGGACGTAATTTCGAGTACTACTCCGAGGACGCATATTTGTCAGGCGCAATACTTGCCGCAGCTATCAGGGGGTTACAAAATACGGGCAGATATGCCTACATCAAGCACCTTGCCCTTAACAATGCAGAGTCCGGGCGTAAGGGTGCGTACACTTTCTGCACGGAGCAAGCTTTGCGAGAAATATATCTCAAACCGTTCAAAATGGCGGTGCAACAGGGTGACTGCGTTGCAATTATGTCCTCGTACAACCGTGTGGGCGCAGTGTATGCCGGTCGTAGTCAAGGCATGATACAGGGCGTGGTGCGCAACGAATGGAACTTCAATGGTATGATTATTACAGACTGCTCGGATGACGCAGGCTCCTACTACATGAATATGGACGGTGCGTTGCGTGCGGGTGGCGATCTTGGCATGATGACCAAACTTAACGGTCCGGCTTCACCTTACAAGTTGGATTACTCTGCTTCGTCGACCGTGCGGTTGCAATATCAGTTGCGCGAGGCAGTACATCACGTGACGTACGCATACCTGCATACGCAGTATATCAACGATCAATACAATAAAAACGGAGACCCCAACGAACGTATTACGGCAAGGGCCACCTTCCGCTCGTGGCAATGGTGGACGCCTGTGCTGTGGGACATAGATATTCTTGTTGTGGCAGGGTGTGCCTTGTGGGCATACTTGTCGCTACGAAAAAAGCCGATAGCCGTTACAAACGACTTGTGTAAGGAGGCCGTCGATGAGTAAAACAGAAAAAATCGTTATCGTATCTTTGTTGGCGGCGTGTTTGTTTGCAATGGCGGTGATACCGCTTGTTTCCTATCTGGAATACGACGCAAGATTACAAAAATATCTCGAAAGCAACAAAAAAGAAGATGTTACCGACCCTGTGTTGGTGTCGTTGGACATTGCGCTTGCAGACGGAACGGAATTCTTTGCCAACGGCAAGGCGTCGCCAGTCAAGAGCAATTTCGTGCTGTCCGCTACCTATTCGATTGGTGTGGACACATATGTGGACGAAGTGTCGGCGGATAAATACTCGTTGGAAGTGCCCGACGATTTCAGTCAGAACGGAGGTACTGTCAAAGCTACGTTTGAAGATCAAACAGCTAGCGTGGATATTACTCTTACTCCAGTCAAACTGATTGAACTGCGTTTTGTCGAACAACCCTACATCGTTTGTTACAAAGAAAATGACACGTTTAGCCCCGATGGTATGGTATTGGAAGCAGTGTACAACGACAAAACAGTCATTGCTGTCGGAAACGATTACACTATCGACGACGACAAAATGACCATAGGTAAAGATGCCGTTACCGCAACGTTCGAACGTGACGGTGAACAGGTAAGCTTGCGCATTCCCGTCACGGTGATGAAATCTTCGGAATTTACCAACGGTAAATTGAAGTCCGTTGTCGCAGAAGAAGAGCCTGTCGTAGGCGATGGCGAGCTTATCGCGCAAAGCAAGTTTACATTGCGCGGAACTTTTGAAAGCGGTAACAGAATCGTGCTTTCCGCAAGTGATTACAACATAGCAAACGGCGACAAAACGGCAGTTTTCGGTAAGAAATCCAAGTTGGAATTGATCTTTGTGGCCAACGACAAGTTGAAACTGAGCCTGCCACTGTCAGTGTACAAGCGCACAGAAGCGGAAAATGGTACTGTAGTAGGCGGCAAGGTGACGACGGGCAATGCGTACGTATACGACGGACAAAAATACGTGCTCGACAAAGAAATAAGCTTTGTCGGTAGCTTTGCCGAAGCCTTGAAGGCTGGCGAACAAGCGACGCTCACAATGCAGGTTTCAGTGCCTTCCGCAAGCAGAGGCGCGATACGTTTGCGCGTGGCAAACAAGTATCTGATTCAGTCCGGCGACGCATACGTTATCGGAAACTTGCAATTAAACAACATTATTTGCGTGTATGTCAACGGTGCACGTAAGACGATAGGTGATGACGTTACAGTCTATGGCGTACCGACTGCCGACGAATTGGCAAAGGCGGCAAACGCTTACAGCGAAGTGACGATAGACGGCGTTAACTTTATGACTGGTGACAACGTTGTAAAAATAGTGTTCGAAAACAGCGGTGTTACCTCATATGACGGTTCTGTGGCAACGATAGATGTCGATTGTGTGGACGTGCTTACCGACGGTGACGAGATTTCGCTTACTTTGTCCGATTTTGTCAAATATATGGAGCAGCAAGGCAAGGTGCCTGTCTATAAAATAATCGAGTTGGAACGTCGAATGATTGTAGGCGGACACGAAAACGTCAGCGGAGCATGTACGGACGGCGAGTATTTATACTACTCGTTTGTAGGCAAAAACAACAAAAAGTGCTATGTTGTCAAGTATAAACTCGGCGAGGGCGTTGTCGCCAAAACCGAAGCTTTCGACCTGCATAACGTAATCAATGAAGACGGCTCGGACGGCTGGTGGTATCTGCGCGGCAATATCGGCTTTGTTAAAGGCAAGATAGTGTGTCTGGGCGAAGGGTTTTATGTTACTGTCGACCCCGAAACAATGCGTGTAGTTGGCAATATTCCATTGCATTTTGCGGAATTGGAAGAGCTGTACAAACAAAACCCCGAACAAGTACCCTACACGATAAATTACAATGCAAAACTCGACCGTTACGCCGTTACCGTCAAAGAGGCGGCCTGGGGTGCATGGGTATATTTGTACATTTATGACGGTGAATTTAATCTTATCAAGGGTAACATTAGGTTGGCTTGTCACGAAGATGTCAAGTGGGGCGGATTTGAACTGCGTACGACATTTTCCAATGATGACTATATTTATGCTGTGTCTAGTTTTTCCTACTCGTTTATCCCGTCGGAGCAAGGCAACAACTCAAAGTACGATGACTACAGATACAAGGCGATGGTGCAACTTGTCGATTGGGACGGAAATGTGGACAATGTGTACGAGATCCCGGGCTTTAACGCAACAGGCAACAACTACAACCACGTAATGAGCGTTGTGGAGATGAACGGCAAACTGTACGTGTGCAGTTATGACAACGGAGGACTTAACGGAGGCTATTTGTACGAAGTGACAATGTCTCTTAATGAAAGCGGCGGCGACGTGCCTGTACCCGACAAGCCGATATTCAGTGGCAAAACTTTGGACTGGAATGTATCTCATGATGAAGACAGACCCTATCTCAACGGATCTGTCAGTGACGGAACGTATGTTTTTCTTGCTTTTGCCGACACGGGTAGTAAAAGTGCAGTAGTGGAAAAGTATACATTGGAAGGCGTGTATCTTGGCAAAAGCGATGTGATAACGCTCAGTCAGGTTGCTAACGAATGGTTGACCGATAGCGCGGCATTGTTCGACTGCGGCGACAAAGTGCGGTTGATACGTTGGGACGGTTCGAGTGTACTTGTCGACAAAGAAACATTGGCTGTGGAAAGCGATACCGCGGAATTGCCGTCGTCGTTGCCGAGTGAGTTGTCAGACAACATAATTGCAAGTAACGAAACCAAGTATTGGTTGCTCGGGTATGCCGAAAACGCATACGGCACAAGAAAAGTCGCACTTATTCGTGAAGGTTTGTGGAATTCGGATTTTAAGCTGTTTGTGTATGACAGCGACAATCAACGTGTCAACGGCACAACTGCGGATAATGTCGGCACTAGCGGACGTAATGTCCGCGATATGGCTGTCGATGACGACTATATTTACGTTATTTGCGGACGAACGGGAGCCAAGGATTACTCGATATTTGTGTTCGATTGGGACGGTAAATTGCTTAAAGAAATTGTAGTGACGGACCTTTTGCCACAAGTGACAAACCTCGGCAGCCATGAAGTACAAAGTATGTTTGTTGCTGACGGCAAAATATATGTTTGCACATACGACGGAAGTGGACACGTATATCAATTGACCTTTGTTGACGGTAAAAATATGACTGACATTTTGACCCGAAATTAAAACAATTGATTTTTACTCGCGCGTGGGCGTGGTGTTGAAGAATGCTGTTTAATTTACGATAGCAACGCTTCGCCACAGAAAATGGCTATGAACCATTGTGTTGATAGCCATTTTCTTTTTGTATAAGAAAACCCCGCGATAGTCGCGGGGTTCGGTGAAGGTTCAACCGTTGAGTATGACAGAAAAACTCCGTTCGTGTATAATTGAAATGACCTGCCAGTCATAACAATACGAACGGAGAACATCAATGAAAACAACTTTTGATGACAGTAATAGTTTAGCACATACGAAATGGAATTGCAAATATCACATAGTGTTTGCGCCAAAATATAGAAGAAAAGTTTTTTATGAAGAGAAACGCGCTGAGATAAGAGAGATATTGAGAAAACTATGCCAGTGGAAAGGCGTGGAAATAATAGAAGGGGAAGTGTGTCCAGACCATATTCACATGATGGTCAGCATACCGCCCAAAATGAGCGTTTCGGGGTTTATGGGATATTTGAAAGGAAAGAGTAGTTTAATAATATTTCAAAAGTGGGGTAACATGAGATATGCTTACCGAAACCGCGAATTTTGGTGTAAAGGGTATTACGTAGATACAGTAGGGAAAAATACGAAAGCGATCAAGGAGTACATAGCGAATCAGCTAAAACAAGATAGAGCGAATGATCAATTAAGTATATTTGACCCAAGGGACCCGTTTACGGGTAACTAATAAATAACGCATGGCTGGCAGGCCAAAAAGAAAGCGGACTTGTCCGCCGCTAGTAAAGGTAGGGCTATGCCCGAAAATGAGAAGCCACCCGCTTAGCGGGTGGAGCCTCACTGTTTGTTAATGATATTTTAATAGAGTGTTGCGCGAAAAGTGCGTGGTTGCCCTGCGGAGCTGTTACTTGTAGTTTACCGAGAAATTTACAATGCGCCGGGTTTGATTTTCAGAGTATTGACAAGTAATTGGCTTTGTGCTATCTTACAGGAAAGGTTAAACCGCAATAAGGAGATTTTTGATGAAAAGCAAGTATTCCAAAGTAATAATTACTGTTTGGGTAGTAAACAGAAAATTTTTTAACGACGAGCGGCTGGTGGCAGATAGGAAAATTCCGACCGAAATCATTCCCGATGACGCAAGTACATT
>CAKQXG010000046.1 GCA_934281515.1 uncultured Clostridia bacterium
GGATTGCGCCTGCCGAGCCGATACGAATAATGTTTTGCACGTCGTAGAAATTGTACAACTCGTAGCTGTAAATGCCTATCGACGGAATACCCATACCGCTTGCCATAACGGAAATACGCTTGCCTTTGTAAGTACCTGTGTAACCTTGCACTCCGCGCACGTTGTTGACAAGCACGGGGTCGGTGAGGTAGTGTTCGGCAATATACTTGGCGCGAAGCGGATCGCCCGGCATAAGTACGGTGGGTGCAAAGTCGCCCTTCTTGGCGGAAATGTGAGGGGTAGGTATTGGCATAGTTGCCTCCTTGGAGTAAATTTTTCCGTCGTTACGGTTGCGCAACGTAGTGTCGGTGCGTCCCACAACGGAGATTGCCTGTCATCAATTATACAACAACTTTGACATAAAGTCAATACCGAAAAACACGCTCGGTTCAACAATATGCAATACTCCGTTCGTCGCAAGCAAATCTACCGACAAGCAAGTTTTTTTTTGCGCGGTCAACTGAGCAATATTCTGTCGTTTTCGTTGCCGATCTCACGGAAATGTTCCAACAGGTCGGCAACCGTCAGTTTTTGTTTGGCTTCACCCTCGACGGAGTACACAATCTTGCCTTCGTTCATCATTATCAGCTTGTTGCCATAAGCGATAGCGTCTTTCATATTATGCGTAATCATAACGGTGGTCTGATTGTTACGCGACGTTATGTCACGAGTAAGCGACAACACCTTTGCCGCCGTCTTTGGGTCAAGCGCCGCAGTATGTTCGTCCAGAAGCAACACTTTGGGTTTGTTGAGTGTAGCCATAAGCAATGTCAAAGCCTGTCGTTGACCGCCGCTAAGTAGTTTCACCTTGGTGGACATACGGTTTTCCAGCCCTAGTCCCAGAGTGGAGACCAACCCGGCAAAAGCCTCCTTGTCCTTGCGTGACACGTTCCAGCGTAGCGTGTGCGATTTACCTCGCAGTGCCGCCAACGCCATATTGTCGGCGATGTCCATTTCGCCGGCGGTACCGGTCAGCGGGTCCTGAAAAACTCTCGATACATAAGCGGCGCGTTTGTACTCTGCCTTGTCCGTCACATCCTCGCCGTCAATAACGATGTTGCCACCGTCGGGCAAATACACCCCGGCGATAAGGTTGAGCAAAGTACTTTTACCTGCTCCGTTGCCGCCGATTACCGTAACAAAATCTCCTTCGTCCAGGTGCAAGTCGACGTGATCCAACGCCACTTTCTGATTGACCGTGCCTGCGTGAAACACCTTGTATGCCTTTATTACATCTAACATTGCCTAACCCTCCGTATGTCTGTTGCGCCGATTGCGGACGTTATCGCCGATTTTTTGCTTGAAGTACGGCACGGCAAGAAACAACGCCACTACCACGGCACTGACTAGCTTTGAGTAGTCGGTCGGCAAACCAAGGCTGTACGCCGCCTGTATTACGACAAAGTACACCACCGAGCCGACAGCCACGCCTGCCATTTTTACGGCAAAATTACTACCTATGCCCGACACGATTACGCCGCCGATAATCACTGCCGCCAAGCCGATGACAATTGCGCCGCGCCCCATATTGATGTCGGCAAAGCCTTGATACTGTGCAAGCAACGCACCGGACAATGCCACAAGTCCGTTGCTCAACGCAAGACATGTCACCTTGCAGACAGATGTGTTTATTCCCTGCGCACGTGCCATCACCTCGTTGCAACCCGTTGCGCGTATCGCACAGCCGCGTTGCGTGCCGAAGTACCAATACAATACGCCGACGACAACTATCGTCACCGCTGCCATAATGCCGATTGCAATTCCGACGTCGGAAGCGGACAACATCACCTTGTACGAACGCGACGACAACGGAAGGTTTGCACCACCCAATATAGCCAGGTTGACAGAGTACAGTGCAAGCTGAGTCAATATGCCTGCAAGTATGCCGGGTATGCCCATTGCCGTATGCAACAACGCAGTCACCGCGCCGCAAACAAATCCGGAAGCAAGCGCACAAAGCAAGGCAATTGCCCAAGGGACACCCGCCCTTATCAGCACTACGCAAACCGCGCCGCCCGTGCAAAAAGAACCGTCGACGGTCAAATCGGCGAAATCCAACGTTTTGTAGGACAACATGACACCCAACGCCATAATGCCCCATATAAGCCCTTGCGCCACAGCGCCGGGTAATGCACCGAAGAAATGCATAAGTCACCTCATTTGTATTTTTGTGTATGTTTAATAATGCAAAGCGTCACATTGTATCAGTCAAAGCGTTGCACAAGTTCAGTTGCTGTCGGCAGTCATCTTTACATAGTTGTCGGGTACGGTAATGTTGTACCTGGTTGCCAATTCCTCATTGTACTTGTACACGGGATTGATGTCGCTTTGCACCTGCATTTTGGACACGTCGGCACTTTCAAACAGAACCTTTGCCGCCATCTCGCCCGTAATGCGACCTATGTTGTAGTAGCTTATCGTAAGCGTAGCCATGCCGCCCACCTTTTTACAAGTAGATTCCTCGCCGCAAAACACGGGTTTGCCTGCTTGTTCGGCAATAGTAGACACAATCGAACCGGAAGAAGCCACGGTATTGTCTGTAGGAACATACAGCACATCGCACTCCGAAACAGCTTTGTTTGCCGCGGCGGCAATATCATTGCTGTCAGAGAACGGATATGACTTGGCTTCGACATTCCACTCTTTCAGTTTGTCTCCGACAACGTCTGCCTGGTACTTGGAATTACTCTCTGCCGAGCAGTACAGTATAGCAACTTTTTTAGCGGACGGACACAAAACGTGTATCATCTCCGCCTGTTTATCCAACGGCGCAAGGTCGGTTGTTCCGCTTACGTTTGTACCCGTTGTACCGTCAAAGTCGGTGAGCCCCAACGCCGTGGCGTAGTCTGTTACCGACGTACCCAACACGGGTATTTTTTGCGTAGCGTTGTAGGCTGTTTGCAAAGGCGAGGTTGCGTTTGCCATGATAAGGTCCACCTTTTTGGACACAAAGCCGTTTATTATCGTAGTACAGTTGGTCGTTTCTCCCGAAGCGTTTTGTTCATCGAAAACAACCTTTTTGCCTTTCTCTGCGGCAATCTTCTGCAAAGCGTCCTTAAATCCTTTCGTCGCAAGGTCTAACGCTTCGTGTTGGACAAGTTGGCAGATCCCGACGGTGTACACGTCTTTGTCCGGACTGACAATCCAACTTTCTCCGCCATCACAAGCGACAAACACGACAAGCGACACAATCACCAATGCCAATGTAATACAAATTGCTGACAGTTTCTTCATAATATCCTCCTTTTTGGCGCGAGCGACCTTTTGCAGCGATCGGGTCGAAGTCAGCCAACAAATAAAAACGACCCTCTCGCGTATGCGAAAGAGTCGTATCGGTCAAATGTAAAAATAATACCTTGACTACCGTTTTTCTCCATCGGCAAACGCTACATTACTGTCACTCGTAAAGTAGTAAAAGTAAAAGTATGCGTATGCGAAACGAACGTTAGCCATAGTTACCTCTGCTTACGACCGAGCGCCGAACGTTTTTGTAGACAAAACCGATTACAATTACGTTTGTCAAAACAACGTTGCCAGTCGTATATACAAACAGTATAATCGGCACGCAAGGCTTTGTCAACATATTTTGAGCGATTTTTATCAAATTTGTGCAAAAATACGGCGTTTTCTGTTGATAGACGGCGACATTTAATATATAATATACCTAGTTCACACCACAACACATTTTACTTGTTGCTTCGCGTCGTAAAACCACTATTTCAAGCACTTACGGACGGGCAAACACAAGGAGGCACAGTGACTACTGCTATACGCACAACAGGACTGACCAAGCGATACTTCAATCAGCTTGCGGTCAACGACGTCAATATCGACATTCCGCAAGGGGAGATCGTCGGACTTGTCGGCAAGAACGGTGCAGGTAAAACCACCCTTATCCGTCTGCTTACGGGTCTGGTATTTCCCACAAGCGGCGCATTCGAGCTTTTGCCCGACGCCAGCAGAACCGACACCGACGTAGCGGCGGTCGTCGAACGTCCTGCATCCTACAAGAGCATGACGGCGGCAGACAACATGATTGCACAATGCTTGCTACTGGGCTTACAACCCGATCCCGATTACATCGAGCGCACACTGCAACTGGTAGGACTAAGTTCCGCCGACAAAAAGCTTGTCAAAAACTACTCTCTCGGCATGCAACAGCGGTTGGCTATTGCCTTAACGCTCATCGGTAAACCCAAGCTACTGTTTTCGGACGAGCCTACCAACGGACTCGACCCGCAGGGCATACACGACATCCGTGAAATACTCGTGTCGCTGAATCGACAAATGGGCGTAACAATAGTCGTGTCAAGTCACATTTTGTCCGAACTTGCCAAATTTGCCACAATGTTTTTGTTTATGGACAACGGACGCATAGTAAAGTCAGTCCGCGCAGACGAGCTGTCCGAATTGTCGGTAAAACACACTCGCATCACGGTAGACAACACTGATTTGGCATGCGAGCTACTTGCACCGCTCGGCAAGACAAAAGTATTTGCAGAGCATGTAGTGGACTTTGCAGGAGACGTTCCTCCGACGACATTGCTGCTTGCACTCGCCCAGGGCGGCGTTACGGCAACCAATCTTGTCAACGCAAACGACGGTCTGGAAGAATACTTCCTGCAACTTACAAACAATGCAAATGCACCGCAAAACCCGACATTAAGCGACGCATTAGCACGCTCAACTGCCGCAAGTGGCACAAATCCGCCGTCGACCGACAACAATCGGAAAGGAGACGACCATGACTAATATACTTCGCACAGAGTTTTTTCGCCTGCGCAAATACAAAACGTTTTGGGTTATGTTGGGCATTGTTGTCGTGTTGCCTATTGTAGGTTGGGCGTTGTCCAGGGTACTTGTTGCTATTTTATTGATGACCGGCTATCCCGGCGGCGAATTGACGTCAAGGATTACATTCAGCGCATTGTCGAGCATGGCAGACATCGGCACGTTGCCGGATCTGTTAGGGCTTATCTGCACGGCAATATTCCTGTCAAAGGAGTTTACCGACGGCACTATACGCAATGCGATTCTGTCCACCAAAACGCGCAAACAAATATACTTCGGATATCTCGTTGTCGCATTGACAATAGGTCTGTCGCTGAAAATTGCCAACTACGTGTCGTCGCTTACCGTATACGGTCTGGCATGGGGTTTCGGTTCGACAAAGGCAGCGGACGCAGCAGTCGGTTGCTTTGCTTCGCTTTTACTTGCGCTGTTGTCCACGGCGTTTGTACAAAGTTGTACCGTGATGTTTTTGTTTGCAGGCAAAAAACAATCTACCGCGCTTATATTCCCGATACTTATCGTAGTGGTAGGCTCGGGCGCAGTGGAATTACTCGTATCCATTGTTGAGCTTGTAATCAACATCAACGGCAATCTTTCCGAGGAATGGAAAACATGGATACCGCTGTATAACGTGCAATACTTCGACGCGGAAGCGGTTGACGGCGGCATATTTGCCAAGATTGCCACGTATTGGGCATTGTTTACAGCCATGTTTATAGTAATCGGACACAACTCATTTAAAAAGGCAGATTTGAAGTAGTCATTTCGATTTCAAACAACCACATCAAATCCACGACCAAACATTACAAACACAAACGTTTCTAAAAACAACCATATAATTACAACTTGCGGCGCAGACTTGTAAACGTGCCGAATCACCACACATTACGAGGTACATTTTATGACGTTGAAACAATTTCTAAACACTTCTTACACCGCTTTTCACACCGTTGCAAACGTTGCCGACATGTTGGAAGCGCAACAATTCGAGCAAATTTCCCTGGACAATGCGCCTCAACTGCAACGCGGCGGAAAATACTATGTGACGGAAAACGGCAGCAGCATTGTGGCATTTGTCGTAGGCAACAACAACGTATTCAATATCGTGGAGAGTCACACCGACAGTCCGAGCTTTAAGGTAAAGGGAGACAAAACCATTGACGGCAACGGGGTCGTGCGACTCAACACGGAGAAATACGGCGGCGGTTTGATGTACACTTTCTTCGACCGTCCGTTGAAAATTGCCGGCAGACTGCTTGTCAAAACTCCCGACGGCGTGGAGGAACGTCTTGTCGCAAGCGACTACAACGTGGTGATACCCAGCCTATGTATCCACCACAACCCCACTGCCAACGAAGGCTTTGCCGTCAACGCTCAGATTGATACACTACCACTGTTTGCCACGAGTGAAAGCAACTTGTACGAGTCGCTGACCGACGAAGAGGTACTTGATGCAGATCTGTTTGTAGTACCCGATACGGCGGCTTTTCAGGCAGGAGTCAACAACGAGTTTTTGTGTTCGGCACGCATCGACAACCTGACCAGCGTATACACAAGCGTAACCGCACTTGCCAACAGCGAACCTGCCGACATTGCCGTGTGCGCATGCCTGGACAACGAAGAAATAGGTAGCGGAACACGCCAGGGTTCGCCGCAACTTATAGAACGCGTGCTTGCATTGATTGCCGACGGACTTGCGCTTGACAATGCAGAGTTTGCCGCCGCACGCCAAAAGGGCTTTGTGCTGTCGGTAGACAATGGACATGCAGTGCACCCTGCCCACCCCGAAAAGTCCGACCCGATGCAAAAGGTGTATATGGGCAAGGGCGTTGTCGTCAAACACCACGTCAATTACAGCACCGACGGACTGACCGCAGCGTTGTTTAAATACATCTGCCGACTTGCCGACATCCCCGTTCAAGACTACTATAACAACAGCGCGGTACGTTGTGGCAGCACGCTGGGACTTGTTACGTCAAGAACGCTCGGCATCAAAACTTGCGACATAGGTTTGGCGCAACTTGCAATGCACAGCGCTTGCGAAACGGTAGCGTTGTGCGATGTTGAATACATGAAACTAGCACTTACTACGTTTTTTAACGTGATTTTGGACAATTGTAACGCCACACTATAAAGCATTCGACCACAGCCTTGGCAACTTACGAAGTTTTACAATACATTTCTACAAATCGACATTTTGCACGTTTTGTGTCGTTCACTTTTTGCTTTCGTTGCGTTACAATGTAATCACGACAGCGGGAAACGCAGTCGAATAAAAAACGACAACGGAGGCAACAAAATGAATACAGACAAAATTTATGCAGAGTCGATAGCCAACGAATACGCAACCAAAGACACCACCAAAGTGGTACAACTGAAAAAACTCGACGCCTGCGCAAAACGTCCTGCAAACATATTTGCATACACGTTCGGTGTGGTAATGGCGCTTGTGTTGGGCATAGGAATGTGCCTGTCCATGGGTGTAATCGGAGACAGCTCTGTCGGCATGACGGCACTCGGCATCGCGGTAGGACTTGTCGGCATTGCCGGCGTATCCGTCAACTACCCCATCTACAAAAAGATACTGGCAAACGGCAAGCAAAAGTATGCGTCCGACATCATCAGACTGGCAAAAGAAATCTCCGACGAGCAATAACAATCGCTGACGCGGATTTTTGCCGACATCTTCTGCGCGACTCACTTTTGAGTAACCCGTGTACAAATCATCGGAGGGCGAAATGAACAAAAACGAAAGTAAATACTTCAACACCGCCCTTTTGATGAACGAGGCGTTGTTGATGCTATTGGAGAACAAGGACTACGAGTTTATCACGGTAAAGGAAGTTTGCAAAAAGGCAGGCGTAAACCGCAGTACATTTTACCTGCACTACAAAGGCATGGACGACCTGTTAAAAGAAACAGTCGAGACATTGACCAAACGGTTTTACGACAGTTTTGATACTCACGACACCGAAGAAAGCCTTGCCGCGACAGACAAAGCCGACGCGTTTCTGATTACGCCAACCTACCTTACGCCCTACCTTAACTTTATCAAACAAAACAAACGCGCATACATGTTGTGTTGCACAAAGCCTGCGCTATTCAACTCCGAGCAGACAATTTCGCGCATGTACAAAAATCTGTTTCAGCCGATTATGCGCAAATTTGACGTGGACGAAGACGAAATGACCTACATTTTCAGTTACTATTCCGGCGGCATAGTGTCGGTAATCGGCAATTGGTTACGACAAGGTTGCGACAAACCCGTTGACGAACTTGTCGAACTGATTACCGCGCTACTGCCGCAAAAACTAGCGTTGCGAAATGAATAAACAATTACAAACCTTTACCGACAAATTTGTCACAAGCGGATTGATATCAATATTGATTACGCTTGCATTCGCCGTATACAACGGCTACATAGGACTATCTCGCACATACGGCTTTGGTATCAGCATAGCCGTATATTTTGCGTTTTTGGCAGTTGCGCGTTTGCTGTTGTTTAATGCTGCCAAACAACCCGATTTGTCGGCAAACGACGTCAAAAAATCAACACGTATGCGTTTTTTACGACACAGCGTGGAAGCGGCGCTACTGTTGCTCATCATAAACCTGCTGCTGATTGCGCCTATCACGCTGATGGTAATGCAACAGCGTGATTTTTCACTGGGAATAATTGCCGCCATAGCGGTCGCGGCGTATACGACGTACAAAGTGTATGCCGCAGTTTCCCACTATTTGCGCACGCGCAAAACAAACAACATAGCCGAAAAAACGTTGCGTTCCGTCAACCTGACCGACGCGCTGGTGTCGGTGTTGACATTACAAAACACGCTGATAACCGCAAACGGCGCATCGTCAGACGGCGACATGCAATTACTGACGATATACTCCAGTTTCGGAATGTATGTAGCAATTGTGGCGGTCTCCGTGGTGTGCTTTGTACGCACAAGAAAATATGCTCGCGCCGCGACAAACAACGCTAACGATATCGAATCCGGACAAAAGGACAACGTATGAAGACAACAGTAAGCGACAAATGGGTGTACTACACCGCCGATAATTTTAAGAGTTTTCTAGGCAACAGTTTCGGCAAATGGATGTTTTACTTCGACAACCCCGACTATGCCGAACAAATTTGCACCGTTGCCGTGCGCGACAGCGTAACAAAACGCGCCAAACACGCCAATGCATCACAAGGCATAGGCGGCTTTTACACCACTGCAGACAACTATACCGAACATAGAACGATAATTGCCTATATGTTGAGCAACAATCTGATTCGCCGCGCCGCCAACGGCAAGTACTTCGACATTGCTTTCAAGTACGAACTTGCCGACGACGAAGCCTCCACACCCACACTGCCGCGCACTCCGTTGCGCCTGAGCGACTTTATCGACCTTTCCGATGGCACATTCAAACCCGTCCGAATACAGCAACGCCTGTGCTGATTACAAACAGCCACCGCCTTTGCAACAACACCGAGAATCGTTTTAAAAAAGTTGTTACATGTATTTCACCGGATAACCTTTTTCATATTATCGACAGACCCGATCGACAACTCGGGTCGTTTTTTTAGTCTATATTTTTTTATGAACGATTTAACATGTGTTTTCATCTATCACAAACTTCATTACCGCCCTATCGCTTGCAATTTGCCGTTTAATATGTTATAATAATTTATATTACAATTAGAGACTTGATTTTTTTGCAAACAAACCAACGATAAATCTCACTGCAACAAGATAGTTTTACATTATACATCATCAACAACTACTCGAAAGACGTAACAAAGGTAAAGGAGTTATATATGGGATTTTTCTCGAAATTATTCGGCAAGAAAGAAAATTTTGAATCCGAAAATCAACCGTTGGAATACAAACAGGCGATTAGTTTCAATAAGGAATTTTCTGATATATTGTGCTCCGATTTGTTTATAGCTCGCAGTGATTACAAGCATCTGATAGATCGCTACAAGGAAACTGCGGTGTTTTTCGAAAACAGTCTACGGGCAAACACATTGTCTTACTATTGCAAGCAAAACAAACTAAACAAAGAAGTCATAGAAAAATTTTTGTCATCCTACCGTGACATTGCCGACTTAGCCAAAGGTTCTTCCATAATAGACGCCCACAACGAGCAATATATACAAAACCACTTATCCTCCGAGAAAGACTACCTGGATGGCATTCTCAAGGAAATAGACGCCAAAATTATATTAGATGAAGAACAACGACGCGTCATCCTTTCCGACGAGGATTACTCTCTTGTCATTGCAGGAGCCGGAGCAGGTAAAACCACAACAGTAGCGGCAAAAGTTCGGTATCTGGTTGAAAAAAAGCACATTGACCCCCGACAAATACTTGTGATATCGTTTACCAATAAAGCCGTAGGAGAATTAAAAGAACGCATAAATCAAGGCTTGCTCATTGACTGCCCCATTACAACGTTTCACAGTGCGGGTTACGCCATCTTGCGCAAACAAGATGACATAAAAAAGCAAATTGTCGGAGAAGGGTTCCTATACAACACAATCAACAATTATCTTAAAGGCAATATCCTGGAGCAACCCGAGTTAGTCGATGAACTTATTATGTTTTTCGGCTCGTATTTTGACGCGCCTTATGAAGGAAACGATATCAATCTTTTCTTCAACTACGTCTCCAAAGCCGATTTTTCTACACTGCGAAGCAATATCAACGAATACACCGAACAATTGATTGATCGTAGAACAAATAAAGTAACCACCATAACAAACGAAACGCTTCGCTCCGCACAGGAGGTACAGATAGCAAACTTTTTATATTTGCACAAAATAGACTACATTTACGAAGCGACCTATCCCTACCATATCCTGAAAGCAAAGAAACCTTATACCCCCGATTTTTGCATAAAACAAGGCGACAAAGTGGCATATATCGAACACTTCGGGATTACAGAAGACGGAAAACATAGCTACTATACGGCAGAACAACTGGCAAAATATAAAAATGAAATTATAGACAAAATCGCGCTCCACAAAAAGCACGGAACAACACTTATATATACATACTCCAAATACGATGACGGCAGAGACCTACTTGAGCATTTACAAGAAGAATTGAAAAAGAACGGATTTATCTTGGAAAAACGATCGTCGGAAGAAGTATTTGAAAAACTAGTAAATACAGAAGAGAACAAATACATCGCCAGACTTGTTAAACTGATATGCGTGTTTATAAACAACTTCAAAACCAATGGCTACAATATCGATGATTTCTATCGTTTTGAACGCGGAAACGTCAATGTCAGAACAAAGCTGTTTTTAAATATATGTAAGGAGTGCTACCTTGAATATCAAAAGAAGTTAGCAGAACGAAACTCTATCGATTTTCAAGATATGATAAACGATTCCGCAAGGATTCTACGAGAGAAAGCAATCGCCAAAGAAACGCTGGATTTCAAATACATAATCGTTGACGAGTATCAGGATATTTCACGGCAAAGATTTGATCTCACAAAAGAATTATCTAATCTGTGCTCTGCAAAAATAATCGCCGTCGGAGACGATTGGCAATCCATTTATGCATTCAGCGGATCAGATATCACCCTATTCACGCACTTTTGCTCGATCATGGGATACGGGAAAGAATTAAAAATAACCAAAACCTATCGCAATGCACAGGAAGTAATAGATATTGCAGGCAACTTCATACAGAAAAACGATACTCAAATTAAGAAATCGCTGATTTCGCCTAAAAACATTCAGAAGCCCGTCATTATTGAAACATACAGCGAAGAGTATAACAAAACCGATTTTAAAGGAAGAGGTGGAAAATATTACCGTTTAGGCAAACAAGTCGAAACGGTTATAGGGCAAATACTGCAAAAGAATAAAGAGGAAGGACAAGGGCCTGATTCGTCCATTTTACTAATAGGTCGATACGGTTTCGATGCCAAAAACTTGTGTTACTCCAACGACTTCATCTACGATGAGCAAAACAATAAGATCATAAGCAAAAAGTACAGATATGCGAAGTTAGAATTTCTTACAGCGCACAGCTCAAAAGGACTAGGCTACGATAATGTTATCATAGTAAACGCTCGCAATGAAATATACGGGTTCCCGTCTAAAGTAGATAACGACCCTGTAATGCACTACGTCATAAAAGATGACAAGTCTATCGAATATGCAGAGGAACGCCGTTTATTCTATGTTGCCATGACCCGAACTAAAAATCGAGTGTACATTGTAACACCCGAACAGCACCCTTCCGAGTTTATTTTAGAGCTACTAAGAGATTATCCAAACATCACGTTGATTGGAGAGATAAACAAGGACAATTTACCCCAAACGGGAACAATAAAGAAATGCCCTGTCTGCGGATATCCGCTGCAGCTAAGATGGAAGAAAAACTACGGACTTCGCTTATGGATGTGTACAAACGATCCTGAAATCTGCAACTTTATAACCAATGACTTGATTGGCGGCAATATGTCTATTGAAAAATGTGACAAATGCAAAGACGGGTACCTGGTTGTTAAAAAAAGTAAAAACGGACCTGTTTTAGGTTGTACAAATTACAAACCGGATGGCACCAGTTGCGATCGCATCATGTCACCGGAATACTATAAACGTTGGCTTAACGAAGGTTTTGAAGAAGACGCATCAGCAGACAAGCCTGCCTTTGGCAAGGTATTCGAACAAGTCATACCCACCATAATTCCGACAAAGACAAAAGAGCCAAAAACAGAACACAATAAAACTACCGTGCATACAGTCGAATATGCCGATAAGTTTATCGAGAAAGACGGTTTTTCAGTAGTTGTAGATAACGATGGCGAGTTGATAACGGACATGGCTTTATTGCAACACCTACGTGACATCCGCACCAAAATTACGAAACAAGAAAACCGCCCGGCATACACCATTATTTCTAATAAAGGTTTAGTAAGCTTGGCAACTTATCGCCCAACTTCCAAAGAAGAGTTTATAAACCTGTACGGACTAGGCGAAGTCACATACAGTGCCTATGGTCAGCTATTTATAAATGCCATACTAGAATATCAAAAGACGCACCGTCGTCAATAACACATCCGACAAAATGCAACGGCGTCTTTTTGAATCAAAGCATAAGTAAATTCGTCACCGACGTCACTAA
This sequence comes from uncultured Clostridia bacterium, assembly GCA_934281515.1. Classification (GTDB taxonomy): domain Bacteria; phylum Bacillota; class Clostridia; order Christensenellales; family CAG-314; genus Fimimonas. The sequence goes on from CAKQXG010000046.1 coordinate 12,972, forward strand.
ATACAGTTAGGGACTATTGCCAAAAGAAGCAATAGTCCCTTCTTCTATTTACAATCACATTTTTATATACCTATATTGAAATTCACATTGAGTGGCTAATTGTCAACAATCGAATAAAAAAATTTCTGCACGTGTGAGAGAACATTTTTACTCAAGCACCTCTGTCTGAACTCGATTTAGGCTTTTTCAAGACTATCGAACTTCATCCGACCGCAGTCAAAACTCATTGACCGACTCTCGACAAAACTCGACAAGCTTTATTGGTAAAAAACGCTTGACAACTATGCACAATAGTAGTATTATATATGAGCGTTGAGAAAACGCATACATATTGCGGGGTAGAGCAGCCTGGTAGCTCATCGGGCTCATAACCCGAAGGTCGTTGGTTCGAATCCTTCCCCCGCGACCAATCGCATGACTCGCGTAGAGTCACAACAAAACGGAGTGCTTGTTTGGCACTCCGTTTTTTGTTGTTTCCGTCGCTTCGCATGCTCCTGTCGCAATACTACGGATGGACAACTTATGTAGCGCTCCGCCGACTTGTAATTTATTACGAATTTCGATGAGAATTTTTCTGTTTTACTGTTTAGCTACGCTTACCGTCGCACAGGCAGCGATCGGACGAATCCTTCCCCCGCGACCATTAAAAGTTCTGAAACCGTTAGATTTCAGAACTTTTTTCTTACAAGAAAATGCGGATCGCTTTGTTGCGATCCGCATTTTGTTTTCACATTATGTCGCTATCCGACCTCGACTACTT
>CAKQXG010000047.1 GCA_934281515.1 uncultured Clostridia bacterium
GTACTTGCCAACGACGGCGTAATCGTGGAGATTTATGCAACCGCACTTAACCGTGCTGATTTGTTGCAACGCGAAGGCAAGTATCCTTCGCCGCAAGGTTGGCCCGCCTGGCCGGGATTGGAACTTGCAGGCAAAATTGTTGAAATGGGCAGGACTGCCGAGGCGGAAAGCGACTTCAAAATTGGTGACGACGTTTGTGCCCTTGTCGGCGGCGGTGCCTATGCCGAAAAAATTGCCATACCCTACAAACTTTTGCTGCATATGCCCAAGGGATTGACTTACGAGCAGGCGGCAACAATACCCGAAGCATACTGCACAAGTTATCTCAACTTGTTTGAAGAAGGACATTTGCAAAAAGGACAGACTCTGTATGTAGCGGCAGGCGCAAGCGGACTGGCAAGCAGCGCGATACCTATGGGCAAGGCGTTTGGCGCGTACGTGGTTACAAGTGTGCAAACGCGCGACGTTGCGGCAAAAATAGCCAATCTCGGCGCGGACGAAATCATCGTGCAGGAAGAGGAGTCAATCCCTGCGGCGTTCGAACGGTTGGAACAACAAGGCAGACCGGTCAGCGTGTGCATGGACTGTCTGTCGGGCGAGGATCTCGGCAAGGCAATGCCGTATATGGCGCGCGGCGGCTATTGGGTGGTCATCAGCACATTGGCAGGCATCGAAACCAACGTAATGTTGCGCCCGTTGCTTACAAAAGGACTGCACCTTGTAGGCAGTATGTTGCGCAACCGCACCAACGATCAGAAGCATCGGATTTTGCAAGATTTGTCCCGCGACTTCTGGAAGTACTTCGAAAACGGATCGATAAAACCGTCTATCTACAAAGTATTGCCTATCGCCGCCGTAGACGAGGCGCACGGTATACTTCAACGTTTTGAAAATACAGGCAAGGTGGTGCTTACCGTAAAATGACAAAATCGACAAAACTATTGACATTGACGCTTGCCGTGTTGCTGTGCCTGTGTTGCGTGGCTTTGGTTGCTTGCGACAATCGGTTTGCAGACAAACCGACCTACGACATTGTTGTCGAGCAATCCGAACACGGCACTGCATACGTGGCTAGTCGTGGCAGGGCCGTAACAAAAGCGGCAGTCGGAGACATGTTGTTTGTCACCGTCCGTCCCGATACGGGCTACGAGCTTGCCGACATCGAAATCAACGGCAGCGCCGCAGCCGACGTGCGCTTTACTATGCCCGACGGCAACGTGACGGTCAAGGTGACATTCCGCGCCGTGGGCGGCAATATTACAGTCAATCAATCGGTCGGCGGACAAATTTATGTAAGCAAAACTTCGGCGGTTTACGGCGAGATAATTGCCGTTACGGTAACGCCCGATGACGGCTACATTATGCGTGAGCGTTCGCTTGTGGCAAACTTCACCGAGATATACAAGGGACGTATCGACAAGCAGACGAGTTTCGACTTTGTAATGCCCGATACCGACGTGGTAATTTCGGCAACGTTTGACAAACTGCCCGACTACGACCTGGCGATATCTACTTTCCAGGAGTACAAAAACTTTGCAGACAGCGTAAATAAGGGCAACAAGTACCTTGGTAAAAAAATCGTACTTACTGCGGACATCGGCTCGCCCGACAACCCTGTCAAAACGCGTATAGGCAACAGTGCGACAAACTACTTTGCGGGCACGTTTGACGGACAGGCACACACCGTGTATTTGCAACTTAACGCTACCAATTCGGTGGGTATGTTCGGATATGTCGGCGGAGCAACTATTTGCAATATCGTTGTTGCAGGCAGTGTGATGCGCACAGGCGATGGCGGCGGTAGCGGCGGCATTGTCGGCGCCGTGCTGTACAACGACGGCAACATTACAACGATACAAAACTGCACAAACAACGCCACTGTTACCGCAGGCAATACGTCTGCAAACAAGGCTTGCAATGACGCAGGCGGTATCGTTGGCGTAACGACGGGCAATCTTGTCGTTACCGACTGCACAAACAACGGTATTATTGTCGCCGAAAGTAACCGAGCAGGCGGCATTGTAGGCAGAGTTAATCAACAAAACAACGTAAATGTCCTTGCCGTGAATGTCGAGCGGGTACGCAACACAGGCACCGTTACGGCAAAGACAACGACAAGTACCGCGCAAGGCTCGATAGTGGGACAGATTGCTTCGGCAACGACAAATATTTTTATCTCAACGTACAACGCCGGAGACGATATTATCGGTGCAAACTACAACAAGGGTAAGACGGAAATTGTGGACGGATTGTCCGAACCCGATCAAGGCGACGAGGAGGAACGCAAACAATGAAGAGAATACTCCCCGTACTGATTGTCGTATTGCTGACCGTTACCGTGTGTTTGTCGGCGTGTGCCAACACCGATTTCTACGTCACGGGCAACGGCGACGTCAACAATTTCGACACGAGTCTGTTTTACGGCAACACCAAGACAATGCAGGGTGCCGACCCGTCGCTTATATACGTTGCGCCACAAACCGACGACAACGGCAATATCGACCCCGACACGGGCTACTATTACGCATATGTTACCGCGTCGTCGACAATCAACGCCTGGCGCACCAAGGATATGACCAACTGGCAGTATCTGGGCGCGGTGTTCCGTCCGAACCTTGACACCTTTTGGGGTTACATCAACTTTTGGGCGCCTGCGGTGTACTACGATCAAACCGATGGCGTGTACTACATGTATTACAGCGCAAGCAAGCGTAACCAATCGGGCACGCACTACGTGTCGTTGGCTACGTCGACAACGCCCGTCGGACCTTTTAAAGAGTACGACACCGGTAAAAACGAGCCGCTTGTCGACTTTGTAAACATTCCCAAGGACAGTCCTTCGTACCAATATCGTACCGACAACGACGGCTACATTGCGGCAATCGACGCCGAACCGTTTGTTGACGCTGACGGCACCAAATACTTGCTGTTTACGCAGGATCGTAATGCAGGATACAGTTCCAGCTCGACCTACATCATGAAGATGACCGAGTGGTGGCAACCCGACTACGCTTCCGTCAGGTGCATTACGGTCACGGGCTATACAACCGTAGGCGGCGCGGACGAAATCGACGAAGGCACGGTAAACGAAGGACCCTACATGCTGTATCACGACGGATTGTACTATCTTACGTTTTCCGTCCACTCCTATGACGAGAGTATCTATCAGGTGCGGCAAGCGGTTGGCGAGTCGCCGATGGGGCCGTTCCGCAAGGTTCCTGTCGACAAGGGCGGCGCAGTCATCACCACCGACGGATTGACGATGTACACCAACTCTTCGGGACACCACAGTTTTATTACGGTGGGTGACCAACTGTATATCAGTTACCACACTTTCAAAAACGACGAATCCATCGACGAAGCGCGCAAAATCCGTTTCGACAAGGTGAGTTTTGTAACAAACGATGACGGATTGCCCGTTATCTATGCCAACGGTCCTACCGTCACGATGCAACCGTTGCCGACGGCTATCAGCGGTTACGAAAACAAGGCAACTTCGGCGCGTGTATACGCAACCAACCTTGCCGACGGCAGTAGTACCTACTGGCTTAACGACGGCACGTTGAAGATACACTCCAAACCGTCGGTTGTCGACCAAACCTACTTCAACAAGGGCAAGTCGACAATAAATCTTGTTTGGGACGACTATGTGTCTGCCAAGGCGATAATGGTGTACAACAGTTGCGAATTTGCAACCACGTTTACGGCTGTGGATAACATTCGCATATGGTACAAGCAAGGCGACAAAACAGGTTGCGTTGACACAGGCAGGATCGATTTCGACTACAATGTGTTCAGTATGGAAAAAGACTACTTCGACGTTGTGTACGCAGGTGCGTCGGTTACGATACAGTTTGCAGACATGGATATCAATCGCATTGAAATTACGCTGTCCACACCCAAAAAGGCCGATACCTTTGCCGTGTCGGAAGTGACCGTACTCGGCAGGAGGGCAGATAAATGAACAAAAGTGTAAAAATTCTATCTTTGCTGCTGTCGGTAACTATGGTTTGTGCATTGCTTGTCGGTTGTGCGCCCGCTTTGCCCAAGTACGACTACACCAATGCCGAGCCGATTCCAGGCGATATCAAGGACTTTACCAATGCCGACGGTATGACAATCGACGGCGAAATGGACAAGCAATACGGCACGCAGTCGGTGTGGAGACTGTATCACAAAAACAACCCCGACAGCCGCGTGTACGTGGACAGTTACCTGTACTTCGGCGAAAGCGGCATACACGCCTTTGTGCGCGTGACGGACAACATTTTGTCCTTCCACCATTTACGCGCGGTGTATCTCAACAGTAGTGTAGAGTTGTTCTTCAACGCCGAAAGCAACACCGACGGTAGCAACAAAACGAGTATCGACAACAAAACATGTCAGTATCGTATCGACTGCGGCGGCAAGTATACCAAACTGTGCGGCGTCGGCGGCAAGAGTACCTACGTCAGCAGTTATTTTGACGGTCAGTTTGCCGTAAAACTTCGCGGCGAGCTTAACAGCGACACTGCCGAAGGCTTCGACGTGGAAGTGTTTATTCCGTGGTACGAACTTGGTTTTACTGCAGACGAACAAGGCAACTACAACGTTGACAAACTGATGTACAATGTCGCTTACAACCACAAGACAGACCCGACCGGCAACGAAAAGGACGTGACGCGCGGTCGCTCGATCAAGACGTTGAGTTTTCAGGCGACGCCTTACACATGGATACCCCTTGCCAGAAACAGCGAAGACGGCACTGCATACAGCCTTACTTCCGCCGACGGCAATTTGTTTGGCAAACTTACCGTCACCGACGGCTCGCTTAAAGGCATCTACTACCCGTCCTATGGTGTGGATTTGAGCGGTGACACTGTCGACGGCAGCAATGTCTCGGTTACTACAAATTCGCCGAGCGGATACGTTTTTGTCAGGAACGGCGGCGACACGCAGTACTACTTCGAGTGCAGGTTGTCGGGTTTAAGCGGTGAAAGCGGCAGTCCCAAGGCAGGTATTACGCAGTATTTCGACGGCAACCGTATAACGCTGTATGTCAAGATGTTGCACAACGGCAAGCCTTGCGACAACAAGTTGGGCATTGTGCAACGTACCACAAGCGGTGGCAGTTGGAACTGGACAGACGGCACCGATTGGGGACCCGTCACAAACACAGGCTTTGAGAATGCAAACGACCGCTTTGTCAGCGAAGGCGTTACATTGGCGGTGTACCGTAACAATGACGTGATGTGTTTCTTCGTAAACGGCGTTCTGTACTTTGCCACACAAGAGGCAATCGACCTTGGCATGAACCCGTATGTCGGGAAAGAGGTCAGATTCCACGACATCTATACGGAGTTTGACGGTGAACGTTTCTTCTCTAACAGCTATGTCGGCGTGATGAGTTACGACGGGCGGGTCAACTTCAATGATTGTAGTTATCTGTACGGTACTGCCGCGGCAAACAAAGTGGCGGAATTGCTGGACGGCAAAACTGCGGAATAACCACGGAGCCCCCGAAACGTTTGCGACTTCGGGCAAGCGACAATTGTAAACAGATTTTTTGTACGTATGCAAAGATTTCGTACAAGTTTCAGAAAAACCTTAACAAACAAGGAGAACAAAACAATGAAAAAGACAATGGCATTGCTTGTCGTGCTGGTGTTGGCGTTTACCGCTTTGTTTGCGGTTGCATGTCAAAAACAGGGCAGTGGCGTGGACATCACGTTTGACGACAACGGTAACATCGTGGCTTCCGAAGAAGGCACGGTTGTCAAGTTTACCACTTACAGTGAAGGCGAAAGCGAAAAGGTGTATTGGGACTTGTTGAACGCTTTCAACGCCAAGTACAAGCAGTATAACATCAAGGCGGTGTACAGCGGCGGCGCGGCAAACGGCTATGAGGGCGTTACGCAAACTCGGCTTGACAGCAACGAGTGTCAGGACATCGTGCTTGCCTCCGACGAGTACTACAAAAAGTGGGCTTCTCGCGGTTTGCTCGCCAATCTCGATCCGTACATTCACAGCACTAACCCCGTTCTCAACTTCGAGGCGGATATCGCCGATATGAGTCAAGGTGCAGTCGGTCGCTATCTGTACGACGTCGAAGCGGCTACAAGCGACGGACCCAATGCTCACTACTACGGACTGCCAAAGGGCAGCGGCAGTACGGTCATCTACTACAACAAGGATTACATGAAGGCGGCAAACATTACCGAAATCTCCGTATATGAGGAAAACCTTGTCGATTACAACAACGGAGCCGCCGACGCTTACGGCGCAACCAAGGCTTCCAAAAAGATCAGCGGTACAGTGCCTGCAAAGGGTTATTTCCAACTGGACGGCAAATGGTACTTCAACAACAAGATTGCCATGAGCTGGGACGAGTGTGCCGAACTTGCCAAGCGTTTGCAGGCAGTCAACAAGGATTGCTCCTACGGTTTTATTACAAGTTGGTGGTTCAACTACGCGTTCAGCGTGGGCGGCAACTGCATACAGTACCTGACCAGCGACGATCCGACATATACGGGAGGCTACTACACTTTTACTCTTGCCGACAGCACGGTCAACTACAAGGCAAAGGAAGCTATCACAGTCAACGGCAACAACTACGCTACAGGCAGTATTGTCAGTTACGAAGATAAGTTCTATCTCACCGACGAACTTGCCACCAAGTGCGATGTATTGCCCAGTCAACGTCGCGCGTTTTCCGAGTATATGAGCTTGGCAGGCAAGGTTGGCGACAATCACTATCATGCCGCGCTTAACGGACAAAAGGGCATCACCGACGCTTTTTACCAACTTGTACCTTATCGCATGGGCGCAACTGCCGCGGCGGCAATACAGGCAAATAACGACCTGATGAAAGCCAACGCAGGCAGCGACAACTCGTCTTTCGACGCAAGCGTGCGCTACGGCGACATGCAGATTATTCTCAATAAAGGCATTTCGGCAAATCCCAACACGTTCAGCACCGACGGACGTTTCGGTTACTTCAGTAACGGACGTACCGCAATGCTCGTCGATATTCGTGCAAACGTAGCGTTGGCTCGCATGATCGACGAGTTCGACTGGGACGTCGCTCCCATGCTTGTATACAAAGAATACGACAATGACGGAAATGTGACCGTCAGCGGCAACGAAGGCGCGCACAGCGGTTCGACTGCGTGGTGCATGTGGAGTCGTACAACCGTACCAAATGCGGCGTACCTGTTTATCAAGTTTGCCTGCGGCGAGGAGGGACAACGTATTCTTGCGCAGTCCGGTGCGATACTACCTAACCAAAAAACTCTTGCGAAAGAAATCATGCAATCCGACATTGAAAAGGGACTCAAACCAATGAACGCCGAAATCTTCGCTCGCGGCGCCGAGTACCAGACGCCCGGCGACTGGTGGTTTCTGAAAGACGGCGATTGGATTGACGGTAACGGTTGTTGGTCGATTTATCTCAACAAACAGGTACGCGAGTACAGAGCTACCCTTACCAACTTCTACGCGCAAAACGACTACAAGGATACATTTGAAAGACTGCTTAAGTACACCTTGGCAAAGTAAACTGAAGGAGTAGCGTACAATGACAATTACTAAGCACAAAAAGAAAAAGTCCGACGAGTTGTGGGGGACGATTTTTGCAGGCATACCCGTGCTTGCGATGATTGTGTTTACCTACGTTCCGATGGGCATGGCGGTGGTGTTGTCGTTTATGGAGTCGGAAGGCGGCAGTATTTCCGGCGCGACCTTCCTGCCGATAGACAAATTATTTCAAAACTACGTCACCGTACTCACGGACAAATACTTTTGGGGCGCACTGCTAAACAACCTTATATTGATGTTGGAGTTGCCTATATCCATCATTTTGTCCGTGCTGATTGCCGAACTGCTTACAAAAAAGGTGCGTGGCACAAGGTTTTTTAAGGTGCTGTTGTTTGTGCCGTACGTGTGTTCCGTCACGGCAACGACGTTTATGTGGAACTGGCTGCTTAACAGTCAGTACGGCTTGGTCAACAAGGTGTTGGGCGTTTCGATAGACTGGTTCAGTCCCGACAACTTTATCTGGTCAATCATGATCATGGGGTTGTGGTCGACTTGCGGTTACCGTATACTGCTGTTTACAGCCGCGCTGACCAACGTCAACGGCACTCTTAAAGAAGCGGCAAGCATCGACGGCGCAAACAAAGTACAGATTTTTACTCACGTAACGTTGCCTGCGATAACGCCGACGATATTTTACGTATTGGTCATGGGTACAATCGGCGTGTTGCAGTCTTTTACGCGTATACAGGTGCTCGATCCTCAAGGACAAAAGTGTCTGACGGCGGTATTCTACATTTACAAGGAAAGTATTGCAGGTTCCCGCTACGGCGTTGGTTGCGCGGCAAGTATAGTGCTTGCGCTGATTGTGGCAGGACTGACCAAACTAAACTTTACACTAAGCAAAAAGTGGGTGAACTACGATGCGGCTTAAATCCAGAACTTCACACAAACGTTTGAACACCGCTTTGGTGTATGTGGGACTGATCGTGGCTTCGCTGATGGTGGTGTTGCCATTTGCAATCATTTTGATTACGTCCTTCAAGTCGGCGAAAGACGCACTGTCGTGGGAGTTTTCGCTTGTGGGCAAAGACGGCTTGACGTTGCAAGGTTACAAAGCGTTTTTCGACTACACCAATTACAGCACGGGTACGCCGTGGCTGTGGTCGGGATTACTCAACACTCTTATTACGTCGGTTGTACCTACGTTAGGGTCGCTGTTTTTCGGCGCATTGGCGGCTTTTGCCTTTGCAAAGATACGTTTTAAGATGAGTAAACCGTTTTTTGCGATAATTCTCTTTACAATGATGGTTCCGGGTACTATACTAATGGTACCGCACTATCTGATGTACCAGAGTTTCGGGTGGATCGGCACTTATCTTCCACTGATTATCCCCGGGTTCTTCGGCGGAGCAAGCCTGATATTCTTCTTGCGGCAGTTTATGTACGGCATACCCGACTCGCTTATCGAAGCGGGCAAGATTGACGGACTTAGTTGGTTCGGCATATTTGTGCGTATAATGTTGCCGCTTATAGTACCTGCACTGCTTGCACAAGGATTGCTCGGGTTTATCGCGCACTACAATGCTTATCTGGGGCCCTTGCTTTACATCGGCGACAACAAAGCGTTGTCTACACTGCAACTTGTTGTGGCAAACTTCAGCGCGGCGGAAAAGCACAACTATCCTGCGCTTATGGCGTGCTGTATCGTAACCATTTTGCCGATACTTGTGCTGTATGCGGTTTTTCAAAAGTACTTTGTCGAGGGCATTGCCACGACAGGTATGAAGCTGTAACTTCTGACAACTTTGCGACGTGCTTACGGCGGTATTTTCCGTAGTCAAGCACGTCGTTTTGACGAAATCGTCAATGCGGATGCAAACCGAAAATTTTGCAGAAAATCGATACGTATATGAAAATTATCGACATCAAAGGGCTTGGACAGCCCGATCCGTACATCATCGAAAGCAAAGGCAAGTACTACATTTACAGCACAGGCGGCAATGGCGTACAGTGCTATTCGAGCGACAACTTGTTTGACGGTTGGCGTCACGTAGGAACCGTATTCAGCCGGGAAGGACAAAAGGAGTATTGGGCACCGACAGTCATCGAGCGCGGTGGCAAGTACTACATGTACTACTCGTCCATGCCCGCAGGCGAAACCGACACCCACACGCAAAACATCAAGTTGGCGGTATGCGATACGCCCGACGGACAGTTCACCTTTGTCAAGGACATGTTGCCACCGTTCAGTATCGACGCACACGTTGTTGCAAACAATTGCGGTTTGTGGATGTTCTACTCGCAAAACAAGTACGAAGGCGACAGGGTTGGTACATATATCGTGGTCGATCGCATGTCGGACGAGTACACTATGTGCGGCAAACCCAAAGCCGTGGTGGAACCGACATTGGAAGAAGAAGTATTTCAAAAGGATCGCTTTAAACCGGGGCAGGATTGGTACACAATCGAAGGCGCGTACTATTTCAAAAAGGACGGTTGGCACTACTGCATTTACAGTGCAAATTGCTACTTCAAACCGACTTATCACTTGGGATATGCGGCTGTCAGGAGTGACAGCGATATGCTTAACGAGTTGAATTTTGTCAAGCATTCGGCGGACAAATTCGATCCGTTGCTTGCTTCCGACGAGCAAGAAATCAGCACGGGACACAACAGCATGATCGAGGTCGACGGACAGTTATACGTTGTCTACCACGGGCGCGACGCGTCATCTGATTGTCACAGCGATGACCGCACCGCCCGCATATGCAAGTTGATTGCGGCCAACGGCACACTGACGATGGAAAAGATATAATATGGAACAGACTGACGTCTGCATTGCATATGCGATGCGGACGTTTTTTTATTACGTATGCGGAATTTGCTGACAAACGCAGGCATTTGTGTTACAATATCCTTGATGAAAATGTTTGAAGAAAAACTACTCGGCGGAGACTACGCCGAACAATTGCCGACGACGCGTCGGGCGGCGTTTGCCTTTTACGGAAAACAGCAATTTTGGAAATTGTTGCTTTGCGGTGCTTTTACGTCGTTGTTTTTCGCGCCGTTACTGGTGTGGTTGTACGCCATGAATTATGCCAGGGCGCAAGCCGTAGCCGCGCTGGACCCTACAGCCGCCGACTACGCCGTAATGTACGGACAACTTCTAGTCGGGTGGTCGCTTAAAACCTACCTTGTTTCTGTGCCGCTTGTCGCGCTGTTTTTCGTCGGACTTGCAGGCTTGTTTGCGCTGGTCAAGCGTATTTGTTTCTACCAATCGAGTAACTACCGTGAGTATTTTGTCGGCATTGCACACAATTGGTTGCACTTTGCGTTGTGGGGTATGCTGTTCGGCATTTCGTTGTTCTTTTTGCGTTTCAACATCACCTACTACACGGTAAGCGGTTTCTCTCCCGTGGCAAAAGGTTTGCTTGCCGGTTTTGCGGTCGTGCAGTTCGTGCTTGTTGCAGTTGCCACGATGTACTTTGTTACCGGTGACGTCACCTATCGCTACACACTGTGGCAAAGCATAAAAAACGCATTTTTGCTGACGTTTAACAGCTTGTTTAAAAACCTGCTTTTTGCCGCCATTGGCTTTGCTCCCTTTGTCATTGCGTTGTTTGTGCCGTCACCGTTCCAAACGCTGTTGCTGGCAGTGGCAGGGTTGGTGTATCCGGGATTTTTGTCACTGTTGTGGACGACCTATTGTCAGGGCGTGTACGACAAGGCAATCAATCCGCAACTAGGTGCGGAGTACGTCGGAAAGGGTCTTGCCAAACGGCATGGCGACGGTGACAGCGAAAAAACTGTATAAAAAACTTATACGTATATAAAAATTTGATACGAAACTGCAAAACGGAGCCGATGCGCGATGCATTGACTCCGTTTTTAATGTCGATATAAAACTGATTTTCGCCGAATGGCGGAAGCTCAGGTAATGCTTCTCTCGGCAAACTATCCGTTCACTTTCTTTATATATTGCAATATTTGGTCAAAGTTGTCGAAGTACTCGTTGCAAAGAGCGCGCGTACCGCTACCGTCGATATTGCCGCCGTCGAAACCTATCGTTACATATCCTGCAAGGCGTACGCTGCATACGCCCGCGCCGCTGTCCTCGATGCCGAGTACATGGCAGCGATCTGCTTCGGCAATACCTAGTCCTACCGCGCCCGTTTCGGCGTACAGCCAAGGGTGTGGTTTTGGTGACAGTTCGCCCAGTGTGCCGACGCTACCTTTTACAAGGGGGAAACCTGCCGAAATGATGCTGTCGTAAAAATCTTTCGGATCGCCCATATCAAGCGTATCGAACGCCGACTTTATCTCGGGATATGCCTTTTCGTACAGTCCGCTTGTCACAAGTCCGATTTTTATGCCCATGTCTTTAAGCGCGAGCAAAAATACTTTCAGTTTGGGTGACGGCGTAAATGCTCCCTGCTTGCCGATGCCGTTCATGATGGCTTCCATTTCGCGGTGGGTGTGCATAAAGTAGTACTTGCGCGCCTCTTCGAGCGTTTTGTCGGGGCAGTACTTGTCTATCATATACTGCAGGTGTTCCGACACGCTATGCCCCGATACAAAGGGCAGGTCGGCTTGTTCCATACGGAAGTCGGGGTTGCCAAGCAGAGATGCGGTGGTTTGTTCGATTATCCAAATCCAGAACTCTTCGCTGCGTACGCTTGTGCCGTCAAGGTCCATCAGTACTGCTTTTATCGGAGCCTGTACCGTTACGGGTTTCAGTTTATAGTAGGCAGGGTAGCCTATTGCCGAGGCAACGTAGGCAAGCGTGCAGTTGTCAAAGCAGACAAATTCTACTTTGCCGTCGCCGGTTGCGTAGACGTTTTGTACGCCGTTTATGCCTTTTTCAAACACTCCGTCGGAGCATTTGTCTATTTGTTTCAGTCCGCTTGTCCGGTCAAATGTGCCAAGGTCGGGTATTACGTATTTCATTTGTTTATCCTTTTTGTTTGTTGTCACGGTTCCGTGTAGCTTTTGTCGTTGTTTATTATACACGATGTCGGTTGTTTTGTAAACAAAACCGCCACAAAACGATGTTGAATATCCTTTTGTGGCAGCTTGTATGTTTTGTTTGTCGAGTATCGAATTGTCGGTTTCGACTACTTCAATTTTAGTACAAATGTTTCGATTTTTTTGCCGCACAGTTCGATTGTCCAGGCATTGTCGTCAACGGAAAGAGTTTCGATTGGCGATTCGTCAAGGTGTGTACGCACAACTTGCTTTATCGGCAGTATTGTGGATATTGTCAGCGGCAACGTTTCGTCGGTGGTGTTGTAAACACGTAGCGTCAAACCTGTTCCGTCTTCCGACTGTTTCAATGCGCTTGTCAGTACCTTGCCTTCCTGGCTGAATGTAAAGAAACTTGCGCTTACGGGTAGTTTGCCTTCCGTTGCAACGCCTTGAATTGCTTTGAGCGGTACTTTGGCGGCGTATGCCTCGTTCCACACGTGCGCTTGCTCGAAGTTGCCTTGGTGAGGATACAGGCAAATGTCGTATGTCATCTTGCCGAAACTGTGTTGTCCTGTGTAGCGGTCAAGTTCTTCGTAGGTCATCTTACCGTTTGCCGTCATGTAGGCGCGTTGCGTGCGGATAAGCGTAATCTTGATTGTACGGTCGGCGTCGTCGTCCACTTCGTACTCGCGCAGACCCTTTGTAAGCACCGCCAGACCGATTTTGCCGTCGGACACGTCTACGAAGTTTTGCATGGGTTGGAAGGGCAAAAACTTGTCGAAGTTGTCCTTTGTGTCACGATGGTTTATCGTGCGGTGCGCCACGTCCCATGCGCTTTCGCAGTCCGCCCAATCGGCTTGCTGTACGCACGACGGGAAGTTGACAATCAACTTGTGGTCGCGAATCTCGTTGTCGAGAGTGGTGTGTATGCGCACAAACTTCGCGCCCTTTTCGAGTGTCAGCGTGGTTGTTATTGCAAGGGTTTTGAAGCCGCGACTACGGTCGTTGCCGTCGATTGTCGCTTCGGCAGGCAGATTCATTGTAATGTCTACCTTGTATACGCCGCGCAATTCGTTGCTTTCCAGCATGGTGACGGTTGCTGCGCTGCCAAGGCTTGTGTAGGTTGCATTGCGCTTGGGCTTGACGGAGATGTGCGCCGAACCGACTTCGCCGTCGTCGGTAAAGTACAGTTGTTTGGGC
>CAKQXG010000048.1 GCA_934281515.1 uncultured Clostridia bacterium
AACCGCCCACGTCGCGCCCGAGGTCGCAGGTGTACACCCACTCCACTACGTCGCCGTCGTTAAGCACATACTTGGAGCAACCGTAATTGGGAAACACGCCGTTTACCCGATACATCCACCCCGACAGCTCGCCGCAAGAAAACTCGTACAGGTTGTTGATACCCTGCACGTACACACTGCCGTAGTTTGCCGAGTACACGCATTCCATATGTATCTTGTGGTGACGCACTGCGCGGTTAAGCACATCGTAGACAGTGTCGCCCTTACGCAAAACCATCTTGTAGTCGTTTAGTATCGCGCCGCTTTGCGGTATGTACTTTTCGTACTTCAGATTGGCGTCGAGTTTGTCCCAATTGTCAAACACGGTGTCGCAACGTATGGACACGGTTACCGTCTGACTGTCGGGTCTTATGTCGTCGATGTGCGTCAGGTAGTAGTCGTCGACGGATTGAATTCTTGTGCCGCCGGCAATAAACACTATCAAAAATATTGCTATCACCGCGACAATCAAATCTTTCTTCATTATTCCTCGCTTTCGGGCATTTGCCGTGCAAGTTTTTGTTTTTTACGTTTGCGCATATGTACAACTATTGTAGCAACGGCAGCCACGACGGCAACGCCTGCGCAAACAGAGATTATCAACGCCGTTTGTAAATTGTCAACCTGCGTTTTCGCCTTTACAAGTCCCTCGACGTCCGACTGTTCAAACAGCGTACGGTCGTACTCCGACAGCGCAATATAGCGTGCATACAACTCGTCAACCGTCTTTTTGTCGGCAAGCGATATTTGGTCAAATGGATACAATTCCGCCTTAATAAGGCGTTTAATGTCATCTATTTCCTGCGAAAGTGCGTCAATCTCGTTTTTTGCCTTGTCTAATCGCGCATAGTACTTGTTTTTACCTTCAAACTCGAAACTGTTTCGTATCTTGGCATACAGCGTAAGCACCTGCGCCCTGTTTGCCATGGTAAGGCGGTCGGGCAATTGGTCGGTTTTTGCCTTGTCCACATCGGTAAATTCGTACATCGGCGTTGTATCGTCCACATCGTCACGGCTGTAGTCGGTCGGTTCTTCGACATAGGAAATGTCGCGGAACGCCAGCAGTTCGGACAAGCGTTCGTAATTATACACGTAACTGCGCTCGGTAGGGTCAATGTCAAGATAGCTGTCGTACACCGCCTGTATCTCCGTCGGCGCGGACGTATATGTCAGCTTGTCAATCTGCGCCGAAACGTCGGCAATTTGCGCTTTCAACTCTTCGCTTTGCTCGGGACGGAAGTCGTACAGCCTGCGTTTTCCTTGCAACAAACGTACCAGCGCAGTCAAACCGCACAACGCTTGTTGACTAGCCATGTCGTCAGACTTTTCGGAAATAGCCGTCGAATTGTCTGCCTCGTGCACTTTGCTATGCGAAAAACCGCCGTCGGCAGTCCGATATGCGATCAGTCCGTCGTAGGCCGTTTTACCTTCGTCGGTGACAAACTCCGACGTTTCAAACGGGTTTTTACCGAGTGCGCACACCGCAGCAAGCACTTGCGACGTACTCTCGCAGGTTGCGCGTCCGCTATCTCCTACGAAATTGCCGTCCGACCGTTGCATATCTGACAGCACCGCCAACGCGCGACGAACAGCCTGCCTAACTTTGGTCGGTTCCTCAACACCGTTTCGGCGCACGTCGTACACCTTTTCGCTGTTGTAGTAGGGGGCAAGGGCTTGCACGGCCATTGCCGTCATGTCGGGGTCGGGTTGTGTGCCGTACAACGTCCAGCCGCCGTCGGGCAAAGCACGAGAAAGAATGTTGAGTATTATATCATCCCGTGTGTAGTAGGCGTCGGACGGTACGCCGTAACACATACCGTCCAACGCAATCAGTCCCCATATAAAGCCGTTGATGCCCTGTCTGCCCAGCACGCCGTTGCCGCTGTCGTCAATTCGATTGTAAACGCCGTCAGCAACAAGATCGATGTCACCGTCGGTACCGGCACGCCTCGGATTGCCGCCGCAAGCAAGTACGGCAAGCGTTATCCGATGCCATTCGGTAGACTTGGCTTTGTCAAGCTTGTCGGAACGCTCGTAACACTTGTCGACGTAGTCGTTAAGCACCGACAGGTAGTCGATAAAATTGTCGATTATTCCAAACCTAGCCGAGCCGACAACGTACCAATCCCCCGAACTTGTACCTGCAAGCCCGAGCAATTTACCGTCGACAAGGTAGCCGTCGTTGCCGCCACCGATGTTTGTTTTGGCCCTGTCGACAATGCCTTGCGCCGACAAAATCGCTTCGTCTGCCTCGGATGATGACGACGCACCACATACAACAGGTTCATACGTCAAGGCAAACAGCGACAGAACTATCAAAACAGTGGCAATCATTCTTGTTTTCAACACTATACTCCGTAGTAGTTTTTAAGTTGAGCTATGCCGTCGTCGATGGTTTTTTGTTCGACATTCCACTTGCTTACGTCGGAAAGCACTTTTTTCAACAATTCGTCACTTTTTCCGAAATACTTTTTTGCAGCAATATCGGCAGCAACGGGCAGTAATTTAGAGTAGTCGGGTTTGTTGGTGACGTAGTTTGTAACGGGGTAACTGCTCTTTTCGCCGTTGTCGAGGTCGCCACCCATGCAAACGCTGAATTGCAAACGCACGACGTCGCCGTTTTTGGGATAGCATGCCGACATAGCCTCGTCGGGGATTCTACCATTGACGCTGTACATCCACCCGGCATACGTAGTAAAGGCCGACCCACCAAGAGTGTATTTGCCGTTCTCGTCCGCCTCGATGGTGTCGGATATAAGCGTGTTGCCACTTTCTTTGTCGGCGGCAACGTGGCTGCGGACAACGCTGTCGATAAGGTTGCCTTGCAGCGACAAACCTTTTATTTCCGACAGGTAAAATCCGTCCTCAACCGTTCCATAATTGTCGTACGTCCAACCTTGTTGCGTAATCACGTCGCAAACGACCTGCGCAAGACTCTTCCCTTGTTGTATTTGAATGGACATCGGTGCCAAAATGTAACCGCAGTTTACCGAAAACGCCTCTATCGACAAAACAAACGATTGACTCCATACTGCTTTCAGCGTGACGTCGGACGAAACGGTAATTTCCGTAACAACTTCACCATCGATTGTCCAGCCCTCAAACGTGTAGCCGTCCTTAGTCGGAACAAATTTGGCAAGGCTCAGTTTGGTACCTTCTTCAACTTGCTGCGCGGTAATGTCGGCACCCGCACCTCCGTCAAGGTCAAATGTAACTGTGTACTTCGTTTTGGGGTCGCTCGGCTCGTCTGTCGGTTGGCATGCGAACAATGCGGCAACGACAAACATCAGCACAAGGACAACAAGAAACGTCTTTTGTAGCTTTTTCATAACTCTCTCCTTAGTCTTATTACCGAATTTGTGCCTTTCAATTTGTTTTAGCCTGTGCTTGCAAGCAACGCCCGACACATCACTTCGGGCACGGCAAACAAAAAAAACGCGCATACCGACAAGGGCAGCACGTTTCTCACCACAACGAGGCTAAAATACGGCAGATTTCTGACTTAAGACCATGCCACAAAAGCCGACAATACGGGCAAGGGGCAATAATCCAATACAGTAATGGCGGTTGTTCGGGATTCGTACCCGATATCCTAAATCTACTCAGCTATACAACTTTTCAAACCGTATCAAATTCAGTTAGATATATTGTAACCGAGAACAAGAAAAATGTAAAGTTTTTAAGCGAAGATTGTCGCCAATGACGTCCGAGGACCGTCAAAATGTCACAAGGCACTGAGACTACCGTTCGGTACCCATTCCGCACGACTGCAACAGTAGTTTGTGCAGAGTTATTTCGTAGTCATAGGTGTACACCGTGGATTGCTCGCCCGACAAACGGCGATAAAACTCCTCCGGGAATGCGTCGTAACGATCGTAATCGACAGGGAACTCCACAGGGAAAGTGTCCGCCATTTTGTCGTAAGAGTCCTCCTTGCCGTTTTGCACCACAAGCCACTTGACAACAGGACGTTCAAACGGCGAAATACACACCGTGCCGCGCTCTCCGACCACAGTCAGTTGTCTGCGGTAGTGTCCGCCCGTCTCGATTGCCGATGTGCGTATCACGCTTACACCGCTGTCGTAATAAAACAAGGCGGTTGCGTTGTCCACACCGTTACAACCTTCTGCACCGCTACGAAACAGTATCGGTTCCACTTTTTTCGGCTCACCCATCAGGCGCAACACAAAGTCGATTATGTGACCGCCGAAAATGTACATCGTTCCGCCTTGGAACGTTTCGAGATAAGACAGGTATTCCTTGCTACGTGGCGCGGACATTGCCGTCTCCACGTACAAAATTTTACCAAGAACACCGCTTTCGGCGATTTCAAACACCTTTTTTACGGCGGGGTTGGTGCGATACAGGTACCCTAGATGCACGACAAGATTTTTCGCCTGTGCGTCGCGTAATATTTGTTCGTACTCGGCAAAATTTTCCCCGGCAGGTTTGTCAAGATGTATCGGTTTGTTGTGGTCGATACATTTGCGCGCGGCTTGCATCAGGCAAGGCACTTCCGTTTCGACAAGCAACGCGTCGCATTTGTCGATAAGTTCGTCCTCGTCCATCAACGCCAAGCCGTTGTAGCACGGCAACCCGCCGCGCTTGTCAAGCCAATACTTGTCGCTCTCGGAATAGCCGACTATTTCAAACCAATCGGGATGACGTCGAAACGCCTCCATATGCCCCTGCGCATGATTATGTCCAACGCCTATTTGTCCGATTTTAAATCTTTTCATAATTAACGCCCATCAAACAGCCTTTACACCGCCATTGCACCACCCGTCCGACTGATTGTCCACAAGACGGCTACACAATTGACGAACAAGAACAAGTTGCAAATTGCTCGAATAAAAGTGAACAAATACTTTGTTATATTTATCGTTAGTCCAACTTCAAGTTTTCCGCAAGGAATGAAGGGTCATCGATAAACTCGCTGGGTTTTATACCAAGTCCGTCCGAAAGCATTATTATCGTTTTTAGCGATATTCCTTTCGTGCGCCTTTGCATAATACTTTTTATCGTCGGAAACGGAACGCCACTCAATTGCGACAGCTTATACTGCGTCAAGTCCCTTTCGCCCAGATATTTACACAACCTTTCAACTACCACATCGTTGATCGACCTCATAGCATGCCTCACTATTAAGTATTGTTAGGTTTCGTCTTTAGCACTTGCTTGATTGCCCACAGTTGAACACGTTTTGGCAAGACGTTTAGCATGCGCAACATCGGGTTGCGATTGACGGCATAGGCAAATTTCGGATTACGTTTGCCCAGAATTTTGGTTACCTTGGTGGCAATCTTTGTCGGCGGTACCGACTTGGCTTCCACGCTGTCGACGATGTTTTTGAACCGTGCGGCATTGCACGTGTACAGCGCTGTTTTGGCACAAAAATTGTCCAACGCCGTTGTCGACGCGCCCAACATATCGGTTTGCACCGCGCCTGCGCGATCACAGACACCTTGATACCAAGCAGTTGCAACTCCATTGCCAACGAGTATGCGTACTTGTCCAATGCCGCCTTGGTTACGGCGTAGATACCTGTAAACGGCAGCGGATCGAGCGGAGCAAGCTCGCTTGTCGTGATGACAATGCGACTGCCGTTGCCCAGTATATGCCAAACGTCTTGTTGACAAGGTATGCACCCGTCAGGTTGATATCTACTATGCGGCGGAACGCACTTTCGTCCATTTCCACAAGGGAATCCATCATATATACTCCTGCAAAATGCACCACGGCAAACAATTTGTCGGTCACTTTGGCAACGACGTCCGCTGCGGCGGCAAGGCTTGCGCTGTCGGTCACGTCGGCGGCTATCGGATAGACATTTTCCGACGGTCCGCCAACCTGTCTGTCAAGCGCAAACACGCCGTACCCCTGCGCGACAAGTGCCGAAACGGTTGCGCGCCCCATACCGCCGTATGCGCCCGTGACAAGTACGTATTTCATGTTAAATTCTCCCGTTTGTAACAAAATCTCGCATACGTATGCAAAAATTCGTGTATGCGAGATTTGTGTAATTTGATTCGATTTGCGCTTTACCACTGTGGAATTGTGGCGTCGACGCTATTGTTTAAGTCCGATTTCGTACCCCTGCGCAGTGTCCTTGATCGTGTATCCGCGAAACAAAATTTCTTCGCGCAAGCGGTCGCTTTCCGCCCAGTTCTTGTTACGGCGTGCTTCGAGACGTTTCTCTGCAAGCTCGGTGATTTCCTCCGGCACAACAAAGTCAGGTTTCGATTCGACAATCTTGTCGAGGTGTAGACCAAACACCTTGTCAAACGTCAACGCAAGGTTGTACACATCCTTACTCTTGGGCAGTTTGAGCATGGTCCACAGCACACCGATTGCAAGCGGCACGTTGAGATCGTCGTTGATCGCCTCCTCAAAGCGTTGCTTATATTGCGCCAGCGTGTCGGGATCGGTTTTTTCCGAGCTGTTTTTGTGGGCAATCAACAGTCCGCACAGCTTGTTGTAGGCAACCTTTGCCGCCTCCAATCCTTCCCAGGTGAAGTTAATCTTTTGACGATATTGTACGTTCAGGCAAAAATAGCGGAACACAATCGGGTCATACCCTTTGTCGACAAGGTCGGTTACTGTATACGTGTTGCCCAGCGACTTACTCATTTTGCCACCGTCGATAAGCATAAACTCACTATGCATCCAGTAATTTACAGCTTTGTGCCCCAGCCAGCACTCGGCTTGAGCAATCTCGTTTTCGTGGTGAATGGGGATGTGATCCACACCGCCCGTGTGTATGTCGAAAGTATCGCCGAGGTACTTGCGACTCATTGCAGTGCACTCGATGTGCCAACCGGGGAACCCTTTACCCCACGGACTGTCCCACTGTTGCAGGTGGTTGGGCGCGGCCTTCTTCCACAACGCAAAGTCAATCGGGTGACGTTTGAAACTGTTTACTTCCACGCGAGCACCGTGGCGTTGATCTTCCAGATTGATACCGGACAACTTGCCATACTCAGGAAACTTTTCCACCGAAAAGTATATTCCGTCCTCCGTCTCATAGGCGTAGCCCTTGTCGAGCAATGCCTTGACAATCTCGATCATCTCGGGAATGTTGTCCGTTGCTCGGGGACACACGGTGGGACGTTCGATGTTGAGCGCGTCGATGTCCTTCATAAATTGGTTGGTGTAAAACGCGGCAATCTCCAACGGATCCTTGCCAGTTTCGTTGGCAGACTTCTGCATTTTATCCTCGCCGTCGTCGGCATCCGACACAAGGTGTCCTACGTCGGTGATGTTCATCACAGACTTGACGCGGTATCCGTCGTACTCCAACACACGGCGCAACTCGTCCATAAACACATATGCGCGCAGGTTGCCTATGTGCGCATACTTGTACACGGTGGGACCGCAACTGTATATGCCTACCTGGCGCGGCTTGATGGAAACAAATTCTTCCTTTTTGCGTGTAAGAGTGTTGTAAACTTTTAATTGCATATTTTTCTCCGTTTTTGTGTGAGATTTTTTGTTTTATATTTGTTATTTGTGATAGCAATCTGTGCTTTTAGCCTTCGCCGATAATGAGGAGCGACAAGCTTTTCTTAAAGTATTTTACCACAAATCACGCCGCGCAACAAGCATTATCGGCAAAAAAATCGGTGCAAGTTTGTATGCACTTTGTACAAACAATTGCACAAACACAATTTGTGTGCTAAAATAGTCGGTAGAAAATACTATACAGAGGTATTTATATATGATCGACATCAACCTGATTCGTCAAAACGCAAACGAAATTCACGACAGATATCTCAAACGTGGCAAGGACATCGACTTTACCGAGTTTTTGGCTTGGGACGCCGAGCGCAAAGCAATGATTGCCGAAGTCGAGCAAATGAAGGCGCAACGCAACAAGGTTTCGGCGCAGATACCGCAACTCAAAAAACAAGGTCTGGACGTTGCCGACACCATCAAGGAAATGAAGGCGCTGGGCGACGAAATTGCCGCCAAGGACGCCGAATTGAATGCGCTCAACGACAAAATCCGCGACTTTTTGCTGCGTTTGCCCAACCTGCCCGATCCCGACCTGGCTGCAGGTGGCAAGGAAAACAACCGTCCTATCCGCTCCTTCGGCACAAAGCCCGTATTTGACTTTACGCCCAAAGACCATGTGGAACTTGCAAAGAGTCTCGGTCTCATCGACTACGAACGCGGCGCAAAGCTTGCAGGCAACGGCAGTTGGATTTACACAGGCCTCGGCGCACGCTTGGAATGGGCTCTTCTCAACTACTTTATCGACAGCCACATCGCCAAGGGATACACCTTTATGTTGCCGCCCTACATGCTCAACTACGAGTGCGGTTTGACGGCGGGACAATTTCCCAAGTTTGAGGACGACGTGTACCAGATTGCCAACGGCGAAGGTCGCAAGTTTATGCTGCCCACAGCCGAAACGGCACTTGTCAACTTGTTCCGCGACGAGATTCTTGACGAAAAAGACTTGCCCAAAAAGTACTTCGGCTACTCCGCATGCTTCCGCAGAGAGGCAGGCAGCTACCGCGCCGAGGAACGCGGCATGATCCGCGGACACCAATTCAACAAGGTAGAATTGTTCCAATACACCACTCCCGATCACAGCGACGAAGCGTTTGAAGAAATGGTCAACATGGCTTGCGGTCTTGTGGAAGGCTTGGGCCTGCACTATCAATTGAGCAAACTTGCCGCAGGCGATTGCAGCGACAGCATGGCACGCACCTACGACATCGAAATCTACATTCCGTCGATGAACATCTACAAAGAAGTATCTTCGGCAAGTAATGCGCGCGACTACCAGGCACGTCGCGGCAACATGCGCTACCGCAAGGCAGACGGCAAACTTGACTTTGTTCATACGCTAAACGCCAGCGGACTTGCTACAAGTCGTGTATTCCCTGCCATCCTGGAGCAAAACCAAAACGCCGACGGCAGCGTAACCATACCCGAAGCACTGCGCAAGTATATGGGCGGCATGGAGAAGCTGGAACCGTTGAAGAAGTAGTCGACCGCCGACGAGAAGCCAATCCGACTCCCACACAGAAATGGGGAAATCCGCAATCAAGGGTTTCCCCTTATTTATAAGGAACAAAATGAACAACACCGTACTTTTTGTATCGCCCAAAAGACAAAAACTTTTGGCTGCGATTGTCATTGCCGTGATATTTTTGGCAGTGTTTATCTACGCGCTGTACAGCGTAACGCAAATAGGCAAAACCAATCTCGACGGCACGTATAACACTACTGTCGGCGTGCTGACTAAGTTTGAGATTGGCGACATCGACGAAGCCACCATACGCGTAAACGAAATCGAATCCGTATACAACTTTAACCCGATTGTCGGTCAAATGGTAGACAACGGCATGTTTGCCGATGACGAGCAGGCGCTGAAATATCTGACGTCGCTTGTGGGCAAGACCATCACATTCAATACGCCGCGCCACTTGTTTGAAGAAAACAACGTGTGGGTAATCGGACTTGCCGTGGACGAACAAACCATTGTAAATGCCGACGACTACCTGACATCGAGCCAACAGGAAAACAAAACGATTTGTACCGTGTTTACAGTGCTTGTGGTTGTTGCAGGCGTTGCTTGTTGCGGATTGCTTGTGTGGCGTGTAAACATACCCAAGATGCAGGAGTATCCGCTTGTTGAAAAGTACGCCGAGTGGTTTGCCGACAAACAACCCACCGCCCCGATAGGTCAAAAACGCAGTGTGTGGATCGGGGTTGCGTCGGCAATTGTGCTTGCACTGATGATCGCAGGCATTATTGTGGGAAGTGTGACGCAAAACGACACGTTGTCCGACATTATCTTTATAGCATTAGGTGTTGTAAGCGTCGCATACATTGTCGCACTACTTGCCATATTGCCGTGGGTCCGCAAAAAAAACGTCGAGTACTACGACAAAAACTTTCCGTTTGACCTGACCGACCTGTCGCACATGCCTTTACCAAAGGATATCAAACGACAATTGCAAGAAAACATGATTGCCTTCCGCAAAGCCAACCCCGACCTGTTTGCCGACGGAGGCAACAGTTACGAAGTAAAGTTTACGCCCGACGGTGTGGAACTGTACCTTATCGATTACGATGAGTTGGAGCAAACGACGGACGAAGAAACGGAAGAAAACTACATCGGCGGTTCGCCGTTTAACCATGCGGACGACATGCAAGCCGAGATGAAGTCGGAAACCGACGGGCGCACACCCGACCTGAAACTGACATACAATCAATGCGATTTTGAAGCGGTGCCGGTATTTAACAAAAAGGAACGTCCGCTGATTGTCGTAGTAAAAAGCCGACTTAAAAAACAGTTTACCTTTCCCGAAGCGTTGGTCAACGACATGCACTTTATCCTGGAACAACCATTGCTTGACGCCCTGCGCCGCTACAATGTCGTTGTCGAAGGACTTGACGAGATACTTGCCGACAAGCACCGTCTGATGACCGACAAAAATTTGCAAAAACAATACAATCAAAAGAACAACATACACTAGCGCAACACCGACCTTGCACATCGTTGCAAGGTCTTTTTTTTGCCTTGTTTACATTGTCGCAGTATAGCAACGCCGCAACGCGTCAACAATTTGTACAAAAGCGAGGTGACACATATGGCAATTCTTTCTTACTTATCCACCAATCTGCGCTGGCAGTTTAAACAAAACCCCTTCGACAACCTTGTTTGCCAACCTACGGGACAAAAAGAATTGGTAAAACAACTACACGCATTGTCGGAAAAATATTTCCCCGACAGGCAACACATAAACACCTATACGACAGAGTTTTGCCTGAACAAAATTGCACTGTCCGCGCCCAAAACCGAGACCGAACGTGCGCTGAAAGAACACTTTGCACGCAAGTGGGCAGCCTTTGCACGGCTTAAAAAATTGTTTGCACGCAACTACATGCTATTTCCGTCCAATGCCGACGGTACGCGTCTCGAGCAAATTGCCGAACTTGTAACCAAGTGTACGCAGTTTTGCCTTAGCGACATACAAATGCAGGAGATACAAAACGAAATATTGTGTGCCTTCGACCTGTCGCCACGCGAGAAACAATACCTTTCCGAAGTGATAGACTTGTATGCAATCGACCACTTTTGTGCGTTGTACTCGACACTTTGTTCAACCCAAGTTGCGAAAGTGTTGCAAAATGATCTATTGAAATTTGACTACGCCACCAATGACAAGTATCGTCAAGCCGTGTACCGCAAAGGAAAGCTGTCGACTGTACTAAATTGCCTTGGCAACAGCGCACTGTCCTATGGGCAGAAAAACCTTGCCTACAAACAAAACATATACGTGTACTGTAACGGCAGAAACGTTTTTGACACTTTTACGCAAAGCAAACTTGGCAGACAAACAGCGGAGTTTTGCGCTACTACAAACACATTGGTAGTAGATATGCAGTATTTTTTGACCGAGTTTAGTCAGGTGAAGCGTTTTCGGATGACAAACACGGGCAAGAGTACAAAAAAATACACTGTCGACATTACGTTGGACGGCGGAGAACAGATGTTTATCGGCGACCAGTATGCCGTTGTTGACAACGACGTATATGTGGCGACGGCTGTTGTATGCGACAACCAAATCGTACAGTGCGAAACAGGACAAGGCGTACTGACATTTTGCCCTACATGCAAACCGCAACAAACAATTTGTTTCGATGTGGTGACGATTGCCTCGCACAACGCCGACATAGTTGCAAGAGAAGTAGGTTTATTGAACACCTTCGGGCGCACTCGTTGCGATGTTTTGTCCGACTGTCCTGCGGTAGAGACAACATCGTCGGCGCCGATTGTCGGACTGACATCATACGGCTACGGACAGCGCAAGGTGAAAGGCAAGCCTGCCACTACCATGCACTACTCCTATCGCTTAGGCAACGACGACGTAGGCACGTTTGCCGACAACGACGGCAACCAGACAACCGTACTTACCGGGTTTGCTTTCGGCAAAGGCGAGCAAGTGTATTGCGTAAGCGGAGGTAAGTTGTGCCAACTTAACTGCGGCAAATTTGTCGTGGACGGACAGACATTGACCTACGAACACGATTTCGGCAGTTGCGGCATAAGTCACGGCGTTGGCAAAAAATACACGATAACTTACGCAAAGCCGTGCCGCACGTTGTTTTACTTCCCGTTGGAAAGTGGCGGAACGGTGACAAAACTCGGTAACAAATTTGTATTTGCAAGCGAGTTAAGGCGATTTGAAATCGTATGTGACGGCAAAATCGACAGTTATACTACCAACGCATTGGAGTGCAATGCCCAACGACTGCGGTACAAACTTAGCGACAATCTGTCGGCAGGCACTTGCATTGCCGTGTGCTTTGCACCGTCGTGCTCGGTGGAGTTGACCGTGACCAACTGCGCCCACGTGCCGCTGCCGTCGCCAATTTTGCGAGAAAGCCTTGTGTCCACCTATCTGAACTACGTCAACGGCAAAAACGTATTTTGCCTGGCGAACATGCTTGCAAAACCTTGCGCATTGTCGCTGGCGGCAATTTGCTACACCAACCCTGACTTTGTCCGCACGTACCTGCAACGACTATCCTCAACCGACAGTCAACCGCTATTCTACGACGACATGTGCCGTCTCGTGTCTGTCGACGACCCGTTGATGTATCCGCTGGCAGCATTGTACTACGCCACCATTGTGGACGGCAGTTACCTATCCGACACTGACCGCGACAAGATACAAACGTCGTTACTGACTGCACATTGCGAAGGCAAAGCCATGGCTATCAAAGCGTTGGCGTTGAAAAAAGCCGCCATGCTAGGCGGTTTTGACAAAATGAAGCTGATGGTGGAATACGCCGATTTAAAACGAACAATCTGCGCCGACCCTAACATATACGCATATGCGCAGGCAATAGGCGCGGTGCCGCTTGTCAACCCGTCCAAACAACGCCTGAAAGACATTTGTCAAAAGCTTGATGTCCCGCAAGCGTGGTACTACGTGTCGCAAATAGAAAACCTGTACGGCATGGTGTATGCCGACGGTAAATTATCTTTTACTCCCAAGGTCTCACAGGACAATGTGCTGGAAGAAATTGCCGTAACCGTGGGCGGACGCAGAATATGCACCACTTTTGCGCGTTCAAATGTACAAAGTATGACGCTTAACGGCGTTACTCACTTCCAACCGTTCTACCCGTCCAAGCTGGTAAATATCGATAATACACTGATAGTAAACTATTAAAAAACCCATGTGGGAGAAACCTTTTCGTCGAAAAGCGTTTCTCCCCACACCCCTTTTCCAAAAGCTTTTACTAAACATTGCTACGCAAAAATAAATTATCCTATCCCCTCCGTATTATAAAATTAAAAGTTTTTAAAGGGTTAGGGGTGTGGGGAAAGGGAAACTTT
>CAKQXG010000049.1 GCA_934281515.1 uncultured Clostridia bacterium
GTATAAAGAATGCCGTTTTGGCTTTCAAAACCGATGCCGCCTTCGGCAACTTCGATGTTTTGCAAAGCGTAGCAATGACGGAAGAAGTCGCTATTGTTGGCAATAGATTGCAAACCGGCGGGGAATTTGACGTCGGTCAGAGACACGCAGAAGTCAAACATTTGACGTTCGATTGTTTCCAAAGAGGTACAAACGGACAAATCGATACTTTGAAGTTTGTATTGGTAGGCAAACACCATTTGTCCAAACGTTTTAAGCGCCGTACAATCGGTAAAATCGACGGTTTCCAAAACCGAGCCTTGGTATTTGCCGGTGGAGTCGTACACGCCGTAGAACGCGCAGTCGCCGATGCTTTGAAGTTTGGAAAGACCTTTTAGGCTTACGAAGCGAAGGTTTTGAGCGTTGCTGAAAGCGTTGTTTTCCAATGCGGTGATTTCCGTTGCGGCATCCAGATAAACTTCTTCGATTGTGCTGTTGTAGTAAAACGCGCCGTAGCCGATGTTTACAACGTTTTTACCACCGATTTGCTTGGGAACGACAACCGTCGTTACGGCGCTGTCTTTCACCAAACCGGTTATGGAAACGCCTCCTTCAACGTCTTCGGTTTTGAATTCCGATTCCGCCGTGGTGGCAATTTGCCATTGAGCGGTGAGCGTTAGGTTGCCTGTTACCGTGATTTTTGCGTTGGGCGCATAGGTGTTTGTGCCGTCGCTCCAACCAACTAGGTTGTTGATTTTCTTTGTGGTTACGTATGCGGAAAGGTCAACTTCGTCACCGCTGTTTACACAAAGCGTTGCCGTGGTCAAAGCACTGCCGCCGTTTACGTCCAACGTTACGGTGTAAACGTTGATTTGCCAAGTTGCGGTAAGAGTGATGTCCTTGTTTACCGTCACGGTTGCATCGGCTGCATAGGTGTTGGTGCCGTCCGTCCAGCCTGCAAACGTGTATTGATCCTTGGTTGCCGCGTAGGAAGTCAATTTGAGTTCGGTGCCTGCAATTACGCTAAGCGGAGCGGAAACATCCTTGGAGCAAACGCCACCGTCCAAAACGAAAGTTACGGTAAATACGTTGCGCCTCCAATTGGCAGTGAGAGTAACCTCGCCGCTGACGGTGATTTTTGCGTTCGGCTCGTATGTGTTGGTGCCGTCCGTCCAACTTTCCAAAACGTAATCTTGCTTGGTTACGGCATATGCGGAAAGATCCAGTTCCGCACCGCTGTTGACTTTTATGCCGTTAGCCACGTCCACGCTGCAAGTTCCGCCGACCAGGTCAAACCAAACGGTGTATTGCACGGGAGCGGGGCTGCAAGTACATTTGTTTTTGCAAGCATCTTCCGTGCAGGTGCTGTTTTTGCAGCCTCCGCACACTTGGCATTTGCTTGTACATTCATGTTCGTTGTCGTGGTTATCCGGCGTGCACGCGGTAAATACTCCCAATGCAAGCACAACGGACAAAACGGCAATCAAAACGATTTTGAGTGTTTTATTCATTGTTTACTCCTATATTTTTTGCCTGTTACGGCTTATTATCGCAAAAAGTATAGGCAAAATCGGCTGAGTTTTTGCGCGCAAAGTCAATCGCAAAGCTTTGTAGCGCCAATCGGAGACGATAATCGGCGCGTTCACGCATTCGACATGCCCGGGGAGGACACAACTACCCGAGCATAAAAAACAACCGCCCTTTTCGGCGGTTGTAAAAGTCAATATCGGACGGACTGCACAAAATTCTCGACAAAAGCCGAGCATAATAAAGTATCCGTCGCATAAACCTCGCCTCACCGAAAAGCCTATACTTTCGAGGCAATTCGGCAGGTCTCCTGACTTATGGCGTCCGACACCATACGGCATGCCTTCCCAACGTACGTCAGTGACAAGTAGCACCGTATAATTAGCCAAATACAGTAGAGTGAGCTGAATCGCGGATTCTCACCGCGTTCCCTTTTGATGCCCGTGCGGGCAACCGTTTCACCTTTGTGCCACAATTGTATGCCAATCACAAAGCAAAGTCAACGTTTTTAGGGAAATGATTGTGTTTGCAAATTGTAAATTTTGTGTAAAGCGACTTTACGAGCAAAATTTTGAAGAAAACCTAACGAATATCCACGTTATCGTTCAAGTATTTTCTAAATTCCGCATATTCGTTTTCCGAAAGTGGCTGCTTGTAGGAAAGTACCAAAAGCGACAAATCCGGATCGCCCGTGCGCAAATGCGCCTGAATGTGCGGATACGCGTTTTCCACCATGCCGTTGCGCTTGTAGAACCCGATGCGACGGCGCGCAAGGTCGTCCGTGGGCAGTTCCGCCTCCAAAACGAACGGATTGCCGCAGGCAAGGTTTGCAAGCATGCTTACGATTGCACCACCGTAGCCGCCGTTCCGCAGTTCGGGCGCGACGCAAAAATTTTCCAAGTACAGCATCTGCGGCATTTGCCAATATCCAACAACGCCCACCGGTGTTGCCCCGTCCAAAACAAGGCAAAGGTTGTAGTCCGGATGTTTTGCCACGGCAATTTGCTCCGAACGAGAACGCGTTTCAATCGGCGGGAAACTTGCCTGCAAAATATCCAGAGCAATGTCGAATTCGGCAGCGCTCGGCGTAACTTTTTTGAACGATAAACTTTGTTTACTCATAACGCACTCGATTTTTGTAGCAACGGCAAAAAACTTTGCCGAGGTAAAGAAAAACGGCAATATCGCGTGGACGTTGCCGTTTTGCTTTGCGTGTGTTTCCTACAGGATAACGATAAGAGCCATTTCGGCTGCGTCACCGCGACGAGGATTCATCTTGTAGATAGCCGTGTAGCCACCCTTTTGACCGCTTTCTTGCGCTTGCTTGTCAAATTTGGGAGCATACACGTTGAAAATCTTTTCGATTACGGGGTGCTTAACCTTCTTGGTACGAAGACGGTATTCCGTTCCCTTTTCCTTGGGAAGACGTGCTTCTTTGAGGTCGGCAACGCCTGCCATGATTTGACGTCTTGCAGCAAGTTTGTTTGCGCCGTCGTTAACAACTTTTACGGTTGTTTCCTTTCCGTTCACGATCTTGGTCTTTTCCACTTCGATAACGTCTTTGTAGGTGTTTACTGCCAACGTGATGTACTTTTCGGCAAGTTTTTGAACTTCCTTGGCGCGAGCCGCAGTCGTTTCCAACTTGCCGTTCCACAAAAGTTGGGAAACTTGGTTTTTAAGCAGAGCCATTCTGATGTCGGTTGCTTTTCCTAATTTTCTATGTGATGCCATTGTGCAATTCTCCTATTCATCCTTATTTTTCAAAGACAGACCGTAACTTTCGAGCTTTGCAATTACTTCGTCCAAGGACTTTCTGCCCAAGTTGCGAACTTTGAGCATATCGTCTTCGGTACGACGAGTCAAATCTTCCACCGTTTGGATGCCGGCGCGCTTCAAGCAGTTGTAGGAACGGACGGACAAATCCATGTCGTCGATGTTCATTTCCAGCACCTTTTTGTGATTGTCGCTTTCGCGAGGAATCAAAATGTCACGGTTGAAGTTCTCGGACAAATCGACGAACATTTTGATGTGGTCTTCGATAATCTTTGCCGCGAGAGAAACGATTTCGCGTCCCGAAAAGGCACCGTTTGTTTCAACTTCGAGGATAAGCTTGTCGCGAGTGATGTCCTGACCGACGCGCGCACTTTCCACGTTGTAACTTGCCTTTTTAACCGGCCCGAAGATAGAGTCGATGGGGATGAAACCGATGGGATAATTGAGTTTCAGCTCTTTGTTGCGTTCTTTGTTCTTTTCGATGGAATTATATCCGCAGCCGCGACCTACGTAGAGTTCGCAGTTGAGCGAATAGCCTTCTTCCAGAGTGCAAATATACAAATCCGGATTAAGAATTTCCACCTCACTGTCCGTGATAATGTCGCCGGCGTGTACTTCGCACGGGCCGACCTTATTTATGGTTATTGTCTTTCTGAAGTCATTGTCTTCATTATCCGACTTCAAAGCCAAACGTTTGATGTTCAGGATGATGTCTGTAACGTCCTCTTTTACACCGGGAACAGTTGAAAACTCGTGTTGAACGCCTTCGATTTTCAGACCGACAACCGCCACGCCGGGAAGCGCGGAAAGAAGTACTCTGCGAAGAGCATTACCGAGAGTGATGCCGTAACCTCTTTCCAATGGTTCGGCGACAATCTTGATGATGCTGGCGTTTAGTCCGCTTTCTTCGACTGTCATTACCGGTTTTTCTATTTCCATCATTGGACAACAATCTCCTTTATATAATAAATTGATGGCTGTACTTGCAGGGCGCAAATATTATGCGCCGTGCAACAACCGTCGACACATTTGCCACAGTGACACAAAGTACAAGTAGTACGACCAATTACTTGGAGTACAACTCGACGATCATGTGCTCCTGGATGTTTGCGTCGATGTCTTCTCTCGTCGGCTTTGCAAGTACCTTACCGGTCAATTCGGCGGGCTCGAAGTCCAACCATTGAGGAAGGTTTGCGGGTTTTTTGGATTGTTTGAGAGCTACAAACAGCGGTTGCTCTTGCTTGTTTTCCTTGACGGAAATGACGTCGCCCACCTTTACGCTGTAGCTAGGGATGGTGACGCGCTTGCCGTTGACAGTGATAAGACCGTGGTTGACAAACTGTCTTGCCTGGCTGCGGCTGATGCCGATACCCATACGGTATACGACGTTGTCCAGTCTTTGTTCAAGCAGGATAAGCATGTTGGCACCTGTTACGCCCTTGCTGCGTTCGGCTTCTTCGTAGTACTTGTGGAATTGTTTTTCCTGAAGGCCGTAGATGCGCTTGGTCTTTTGCTTTTCTCTCAATTGAAGACCGTATTCGGTGATCTTCTTTCTGCTGTCGGCGTGTACTCCGGGGATCTTTCCGCGTCTTGTAAGAGCGCACTTTTCGGAATAGCATCTGTCGCCTTTAAGGAACAATTTGCATTTTTCGCGTCTGCATTGACGGCAATCTGCACTTGTATATCTAGCCATTTGGGTAATTCTCCTTTAACTAAACTCTTCTGCGCTTGGGCGGACGGCAACCGTTGTGAGCAATGGGCGATACGTCGCGGATAAGGGTAACTTCGATTTCGGCGGTTTGCAATGCGCGGATTGCAGACTCACGTCCTTGACCGGGACCCTTGACGTACACTTCTACCGTGCGGATACCGTATTCCTTGGCGCCCTTGGCGGCGACTTCGCAAGCTTGTTGAGCGGCAAATGCCGTGCTCTTACGAGAACCGCGGAAACCAAGACTACCGGAGCTACACCAAGACAGTGCGTTACCATTCATGTCGGTGAATGTTACGATCGTGTTGTTGAAGGAAGCGTGAATGTGCACTTGTCCTTTCTCGACCTTGCGTATGTCACGTTTTTTCTTGACAATTCTTTTACCAGCCATTGTTACTTCCTCCCTTACTTAACAGCTTTCTTACCGCGAGAAACGGTACGTTTGGGGCCCTTGCGAGTACGAGCGTTTTGCTTGGTGCTTTGTCCTCTTACGGGCAGACCCTTTCTGTGACGGATACCGCGATAGGAGCCGATTTCAATTTGTCTTTTGATGTTCATGGAAACTTCACGACGAAGATCGCCTTCTACGTGGAGATTCTTTTCGATACAGTCACGGATTTTGGACACGTCGTCTTCTGTAAGATCCTTTACGCGTGTATCGGGGTTGACACCTGTGTCGGCAAGAATTTTCTTTGCCGTGGTGCGTCCGATTCCGTAAATGTAGGTCAAGCCGATTTCAATACGTTTTTCTCTGGGTAAATCTACACCGGAAATACGAGCCATTTGTTTTTCTCCTTGAAAATTTCAATGATGATATATATTCTCACACCCTGCTTGACGCAAGCCAATGTGGAATGATGTTGCATGACAGGCAGGGCAATTGTTAGCTAAGTAAACGCCTTGCGGCGTGACTTATTGGGGGCAAACGCCTTAGCCTTGTCTTTGCTTGTGCTTGGGATACTTGGAGCAAATTACCATTACTTTTCCGTTACGTTTGATAACCTTGCACTTGTCGCACATGGGCTTTACCGACGGTTTAACTTTCATTGTTTTATCCTCCCGTTACGGGGCGCGACCCCGTTTGTGTGTTGTGTTTGTTGTTATTGTTGCGGGGGCATTACGCCCTTGGTGCGCCACACTATGCGACCCTTGGTAAGGTCGTAGGGGCTCATTTCCAACTTAACTGCGTCGCCGGGCAGTACGCGTATACTGTGTATGCGCAACTTGCCGGAAACGTAGGCGGTGATTTCGTGACCGTTACTCAGCCTGACGCGGAACTCTGCATTACGCAACGCCTCCACTACCACGCCTTCAACCTCGATTACATCGTCTTTAGACATTGTTATTCTCCCGATTCCTGTTGAAATTGTCTCAGCGCGCTTTTTACTTCGCTGTCAAAGACTTTTTGATTGGAAAGCAACTTTTTTGCAATTACGTCGCACGACTTGCCGCTGTCGGATACGTGCTTGACGTTTTTCTTCTTGGCTGCCACTAAACGCCTCATTCCGCCGTCGGCAAGGTACACATACCCGTCCGACACGTTGACCACCAAAAAGTAGTTACCTTTGTCGCGTCCTTGCGTCGACAGTACTATGCTGCCCACGCGTATGTCACATTCGTTCATATCTGTCCTGTTACAAACTCAAGATTTCCACACCGTTGTCGGTGATGGCAATTGTGTTTTCGTAATGCGATGCGGGCTTTCTGTCCTTTGTCTTGACCGTCCAGCCGTCGCTCATCCAATCAACCTCGTAGGTACCCATGGTAATCATAGGCTCGATGGCGATTGTCATGCCGACCGACAGGCGCATGCCGTGCCCTGCAATACCGTAGTTTGGCACATCGGGATCCTCGTGCATGTCGCGACCTATGCCGTGACCGACAAGTTCTCGCACCACTCCGTAGCCGTTGCTTTCGGCATGAGTTTGTATGGTGTGTCCCAAGTCTCCCAAACGAGTAACGCCCGGCTTGATGCACTTGACGCCCTCGAAGAAGCATTGCTCGGTTACATCGACAAGGCGTTGCACTTCCGGCGTGATGATACCCACCGCTACCGTGCGTGCCGCGTCTCCGTTCCATCCGTTGTAGATGGCGCCGACGTCGTAACTGACGATTTGACCTTCCTGCAAAATCTTGCGTTTGCTAGGTATGCCGTGCACCACTTCACAATCGATGCTGACGCAAATGCTGGCGGGGTAACCGTTGTAGTTGAGAAAACTAGGTATGGCGTTCTGAGACGTGATGTACTCGTGTGCCAGTTTGTTGAGTTCTAACGTGGAAACCCCGGGCTTTGTGTGATCGCGCAACAAGTTTAACGTGTCGCGGACAATTATGTTTGCCTTGCGCATCTCCGCTATTTGCGAATTTGACTTTACCAGAATCATTTGTTCAATGCCGACAGAATTCTGTCGTAGACCTCGTCCACAGTGCCGTTGCCGTCCACCGTGACAAGCTTGCCCTGACGAGCATAGTAGTCGACCAAAGGCAACGTTGTCTTGGCGTAGACGTCCAAACGGTTGCGCACGGTGTGTTCCTTGTCGTCCTCACGCACGATGAGCGTGCCCTTGCATGCGGGGCAAGTGTGCTCGTCTGCCAATGTGGAAACGTGGTAGGTACCGTTGCAGTCGGGACAGAATCTGCGACCCGACAAACGCTTGACGATAGCTTCGTTGTCGACTTCGAGGTTGACCGCGCAGTCAATGTTCTGGAACGTGTCCAAGGCTTCCGCCTGAACGATGGAGCGAGGAAAACCGTCCAGAATGTAACCGTTTGCGCAGTCAGGCTTGGCTAGCCTGTCCTTGACGATCTCGATAGTGATTTCGTCGGGGACAAGCATACCTTTTGCCATGATGTCCTTGATCTGCAAACCCAGCGGCGTTTCTTCCCTCAGGTTCTGACGAAAGATGTCACCGGTGGAAATTTGCGGAAGGGACAGTTGTGTTGTAAGTTTTTGCGCCATGGTGCCTTTGCCGCTACCCGGCGCGCCCAATAGAACTATACGCATTATTTCAAAAATCCTTTGGAGCTGTTTCCGAGCAGACCCTTGTAGTGACGCATCATGATCTGGTTTTCCAACGCCTTGTTGAACTCAAGCGCGACGGATACGCAAATCAACATTCCCGTTGCCGAGAAGCTGCTTACCAACTTGGTGTTGAGGTTGACCTGCAACAGTTGGGGAAGGAAGCTGAACAGAATCGAGGGAACAAATGCGATGATTGTAAGGAACACCGCGCCCCAAAGAGTGATACGAGATACGATCTTTGCAAGATAGTCGGCTGTTTCTCTGCCAGGACGAATACCGGTTACGAAGCCGCCGTTGCTCTGAATGTTTTTGGAAATCTCTACCGGGTTGAATTGGATTTGCGAGTAGAAGTACGCAAATACGAAGATGAGGATTGCCAGAATGACGTTGTACACCAACATGCCTACCCAACTGCTTTCGGTAGAAGCCGTCATGTACGTTGTCCACCACTTTGCAAAGTCGCTGTTGCCCCAGAATGTCGAGATGAGCATTGTGGGGAAGCTCATAAGCGCATAAGCGAAGATAAGGGGCATGACGCCGCTTGCGTTTACCTTGATGGGTATAAACGTGCTTTGTCCGCCGTACATTCTGTTACCCTTGACTTGCTTTGCGTATTGAACCTTGATTTTACGTTCGGCACCGTCTACCCACACGATGAATGCGAATACCAATACCAATGTTACAAGGAACAACGCTACAGTCCAGGTGCCGCTTGTCGCCGTTGCGACGTCACCGCTGAAGATGTTGCCGATAGAGCTTGCGAGAGCTTGTGCAGCCGTAGCTACGATACCGACGAAGATCAGGATGGAAATACCGTTGCTGACGCCGTACTCGGTGATACGCTCGCCGAGCCACATGCACAGCATGCTTCCGCCTACAAGCATGATGATTACGTAGATGTACATAATCCACTTGTTAGCCTGGAAGAATCCGGGCAAACCGCCTTCTACGCCGGGAATGTCGAAACCTGCGCCGCCCAACCAGTTGTAGTTGATGTACTCTTTGGTTGTTCCGTCTGCAGCCGTAAATGTTTGATTACCCAAACTCAGCACAATACCGATTGCACTGACGATGGCAAGACCGAGAGTAACCCAACGTGTGATTTTGTCAATTTTTTCTCTACCTTCTTCGCCTTCCTTGCTGAGTCTTTCGAGAGAAGGAATAGCGACCGTCAACAATTGCACGATAATGCTTGCATTGATGTACGGAGAAATGCCGAGAGAGAATAGTGTACCCTGACTAAGCGCGTTACCGGTGATGGAGTTCAGCAAACCGAAGATGTCCATTTGCGAATCGAGACTCGATCCGATGGAGCTCAGTCCGGGAACCGTGATATAACAACCCAGTCTGTACAAAATGACAAACAGGATGGTCATAAAAATTTTGTTGCGTACGTCCTTAATCTTAAAGGCATTTCTGATGGTTTCAAACATTATTCAATTACCTCTGCAACGCCGCCTGCCGCTTCGATGGCTTGTTTAGCAGAAGCGGAGAACTTACTGGCACGTACAGTAAGCTTCTTTGAAATTTGTCCGTCGCCGAGAACCTTGATGCCGCCGTTGTTTTTGACCGTAACAATGCCGGCTTCCGCCAACATTTCGGGCGTAACAACGGTGCCGTCTTCAAACACGTTCAACGCTTCCACGTTGACGATGTCGTACTTAACAGCGAACTTGTTGTTGAAACCACGTTTGGGCAAACGTCTTGCAAGCGGAGTCTGACCGCCTTCGAAACCGGGGCGAACACCGCCGCCGCTACGTGCCCATTGACCCTTGTGACCTTTCCCACTGGTCTTGCCGAGGCCGCTTCCGATACCTCTACCCAATCTCTTTTCGGAGGTTGTAGCTCCGACGGCGGGTTGAATTGTATGTATTCTCATGTTAGCCTCCTACTTTACTTCTTCAACGGTGACCAGGTGCTTTACCTTGAAGATCATTCCGCGGATTGCCGCATTGTCGGGCAATTCGTTGGATGTGCGAATCTTGGTAAGACCAAGTGCCTTGACCGTTTCTTGTTGCTCCTTCAACACACCGCAGGTGCTCTTGACAAGAGTAACCTTGATCTTTCCTTCAGCCGCAGCGTAAGGCGCAGTGCCTTGTGCGGGTTTTGCGGGAAGAGCCTTTTCCACTACATATCTGCCGTTGATGTACAGAGGAGCCTTTACGGCTGTTTTTGTTTCTTTCTTAGCCATGATGTCCCTCCTTAAATCTCGTCTACATTCTTACCGCGCAAAGCGGCGATTTGTTCGCGGTTGCGCAAAGCAACAAGTCCTTCGAACGTTGCCTTGACGCAGTTGATGGGGTTGTTGGAACCGTAACTCTTGGTACGGATATCCTTGATGCCTACGGCTTCCAGTACGTTACGTACGGGACCGCCCGCGATAACGCCGGTACCGGGTTGAGCAGGCATAAGCAAAACTTTGCCGCGTCCGAATGTACCGATGACTTCGTGGGGGATGGTGGTATCTACGAGAGAAACCTTGACCATAGCCTTCTTGCCGCGAAGGGTTGCCTTTTCGATTGCTTGGGGAACTTCGGCAGCCTTAGCCATACCGATACCCACGCTGCCCTTGCCGTCGCCGACAACTACCAGCGCGGAGAAACGCATCGTGCGTCCGCCCTTAACAACCTTGGTTACACGGTTTACGGCAACCAACTTTTTGATGAGACCGTCGTCTTCCTTGTTGTCTCTTTCGCGAGGATTACGTCTGCCGCCTTTTCTGTCGGGGCGATTACCGTCGCGGAAGTTACGTCTAGGTTGTTGTGTTTGCTCGGTTTGAGCAGGTGTTGTTGCAGCAACTTCGGTTGCAACTACTTCAACTTCTTGTACGTTTTCCATGTGTATGCCTCCGATTAGAATTTAAGCCCGGCTTCGCGAGCACCGTCTGCCAGTGCCGCAACTCTGCCTGTGTAGATGTAACCGCCACGGTCAAACACTACTTCGCTTACGCCCAAAGCAACAGCCTTGGTTGCAATATCTTTACCGACAATGCCTGCGGCTTCTTTCTTGTTTTTGCCTTCGCAAGCTGCCTTGAGTGCAAGACTGCTGGAAGCGCACAACGTATTGCCGTTGACGTCGTCAATGATTTGAGCGTAGATGTAGTTTGTCGAACGGTAAACACAAAGGCGAGGTTTAACGCTTGTGCCGTACACCTTTTTTCTTACTCTTGCGTGACGGATTCTTCTGTCAGCATTTTTGTTCATCTTTTTAATCATATCTACACTCCTTACTTACCGGCCTTCTTGCCTTCCTTCATCACTACGACTTCCTCTTTGTAGCGGACGCCGTAAGCGTGGTAGGGTTCAACCGGGCGTTTTGCCTTGATGTTTGCCGCTGTTTGTCCGACAAGTTCCTTGTCGAAGCCCTTGACTACGATTTCCGTTGTCGTGGGGCACTCAAACGCGATTCCTTCGGGGGCAACAACTTCCACGGGGTTGGAGTAGCCGATGTTGAGTACCAATTTGTTGCCTTGTACGGCAGCCTTGTAACCTACGCCGTTGATGACGAGATTGCGTGAAAAACCGTCGTGTACGCCCTTGACCATGTTGGCAACCAACGCGCGGTACAAACCGTGTTTGGCCTGAACGTCGGAGGACGCATTTTCGGGGCATGTCATATGGATGACGTTGCCTTCGATTGTAACGCCGATGCAAGACTCGATCGTACGGGTAAGCGTGCCTTTTGTGCCCTTGACGGTGATAACGCCGTCAGCGTAGGACACAGTAACGCCTTGCGGTATTTCGATAGGTTTCTTTCCGATTCTTGACATTTTCCTACCTCCTACCAAACATAGGCGAGTACTTCGCCGCCGAGATTCATGCCGCGTGCGCTCTTGTCGGTCATGATACCCTTGCTTGTGGACACGATTGCGATGCCGAGTCCGTTGAGCACCTTGGGCAATTCTTCACTCTTTGCATATACGCGAAGACCGGGCTTGCTGATGCGCTTGAGACCTGTGATGACCTTTTCGCCCTTGGGACCGTACTTCAATGTAACTTTCAAAGAGTTTTGCAGTTCTTTTTCAATCACTTCGTATCCGGCAATGTATCCTTCGTTTACAAGAATGTCAAGGATGGCCTTCTTGGTCTTGGATGCGGGGATTTCAACGTCGGCGTGTTTAGAAGTAATAGCGTTTCTGATACGCGTCAGCATATCAGCGATAGGATCTGTAACAACCATTTGTATTTCCTCCTTTTACCAGCTTGCTTTCTTAACGCCGGGGATTTCGCCCTTGTACGCCTTTTCTCTGAAGCAAATTCTGCAAATGCCGTACTTTCTCAACACGGAGTGAGGACGACCGCAGATGGAACAACGAGTGTATCCGCGTGTGGAATACTTCGGTGTCCGTTGTTGTTTGTTTATCATTGATTTCTTAGCCATGATTACACCTCAACTATGCTCTGAAGGGCATGCCCAAGTATTTGAGCAGTGCTTTGCCTTCTTCGTCGGTCTTTGCCGTAGTAACAAACGTTACGTCGAAGCCGCGCGTCTTTTCCACTTGATCGTAGACGATTTCGGGGAAAATAAGTTGCTCGCGAATGCCGAGTGTGTAGTTGCCGCGTCCGTCAAGGTTGGTGTTTACGCCACGGAAGTCGCGTACGCGAGGCAGGGCGATACTTACCAACTTGTCCATGAAGGCATACATACGGTCACCGCGAAGTGTAACCTTGGCACCTACGGCCATACCCTTACGTACCTTGAAGTTTGCAACAGACAGTTTGCTGTTGGTGACGAGGGGTTTTTGACCGGAGATTATTTTCAGTTCCTCAACGGCAAGTTGGAAAGACTTGGAATTGTCCTTGACGTCGCCGAGACCGGAGTTAAGCACAATCTTTTCCAGTTTGGGAACTTCGTTGATGTTTTTGTAACCGAATTCTTTGATGAGTTGAGGAACAACTGTCTCTTTGTACAATGTCTTCAATCTGCATTCAATCGGTTGGTTGCTGCTCACTGCAGCAGCGGCGGTTTTCTTTGCAGCCATTTTGTTCCTCCTTTATTATTTTGCGGTTGTCTTTTTGCGAGTTGTCTTTCTCTTGGTAGCCGTAGAACCCTTCTTGGTCTTCGGCTCTTCCTTGGTGTCGATTACGGCTCCGCACTTCTTGCAGCAGCGGATGTACTTGCCGCGTTCACCGAGAACATGACTTACGCGAGTTGTCTTGCCACACTTGGGGCAAACGAGCATAACGTTGCTGACGTCGATTGCGCGGGGGCGTTCCACCTTGCCGCCTTGCTCTTGTGCCGAACGTGGTTTCTTGTGCTTGATGACCAGGTTGAGACCTTCTACGATTACGGTACCCTCTTCCGGGTTAGCAGCGGTGACC
>CAKQXG010000050.1 GCA_934281515.1 uncultured Clostridia bacterium
AACTCGTAGCTCCATTTGATACTCTGCCGGTTGAAGTAGTCACCGAGCGACCAGTTGCCCAACATCTCGAAAAACGTCAGATGGCTGTCGTCGCCCACTTCTTCTATATCGCCCGTACGCACGCACTTCTGCACGTCGGTAAGTCTTGTTCCCTTAGGGTGACGTTGACCCATAAGATACGGAATAAGCGGATGCATACCTGCGGTGGTAAACAGCACCGACGGGTCGTTTTCGGGAATAAGGCTAGCCGATTGTATTACGGCGTGTCCTCGCTCCGCAAAGAAACCAAGATACTTTTCTCTCAAAAACTGTGATGTGATTTTCATAAAAACGTCCTTTTGTAATAGTCAGTAAATACAGCTTGGTCACAAAAATTTGCTAACGTATCGACAATTTGCTTACATCTGTCGACAGTTATACTACCGTTCGAGTATATTCAAACAGCGCAAAAGACCGAGCCCGACGGCGCGGTCTTTTGTTATAGTTATGTTTTCTACGTAGGTTATGCCGCAACCTTTTGCTTTCTTCTCTTGGCGATAAGCGAGTAGATGAAGAACACCCAGTAGTAGGCAGGCAACAAGTACAGGTAGATGTAGCCGACTCTGTCTCCGCCAAGGTTTGCGGGATTGAACCAACCGAGGAACGTACCGAAGAAGTTGTTCCAGTTGGGGATAATCTTGTAACTCCACAGGAATGCCAGTGCAGATACAATGGTCATGATAATTGCCATTACAAGGAAGTAAATGTTAGCTTTCTTGCTGCGACGTCCGCTGAAAATACGGATGATGACGACAATCAGATGGATAGCCACGGTCAATGCGAAAATACTGCACAGACCAAGCAAAATCATGTTGGGGATACCGCCGAACACTGCGGGAATATCGGACGGCTTGGACTTGATTATCTCTTGTACGCCGTTTACCACATCGACAATCTTGTTGTACACGTATGCACGATTGCCGACATTGTTTCCGTCGGGTGTGTAGGTGATACCGTTGTCCAGATTTCTGGGGATAAACTTCAAGCGCATCGGGCTGGCCGTCGCAAAACCGATAAGCAACAGCAACACTGCCGCAACGATTGCAAACACTCTGCCGGAAGCCTTGGTGTAAGCCTTGTATGTAACCTTTTTCTTTGCCTTCTTGGCTGCCTTTTTGTCTGCCTTGGTTTTGGTTGTTTCGGTAGCAACGGGCGCTACGGCAGTCACGCCTGCAACGGGCGCAGCATTTTGAGCCATGTCGGGCGAAACGTAACCGACTTGAGCAAAGCTGTGACCGCAAACGCATACGTTTTCTTCCGAAGACACTTCGCGACCGCATTTCGGGCAGATCTTGGTCATTGCGCCGCTCTTGATGGGCGTACCGCAGTTACGGCAGAAATTTGCCAGCGGATTGTTGCGAGTGTGGCACTTGTGACAAACTACCACTTCTTCGGGAACGACCAACTTGGCTCCGCATCTGGCACAGAAACGTGCATTCAGTGAATTGCTGTTGTTGCAATGCGGACAAATGTTGAAGCTGTTAGAACTATTCATGTTTTACCTCCGTATTTGACTCAGGTTGTTGCTTGGCTGTACCGCAATTAGAACAATATGTGTCCTCGGTCTCGTTGACGTTGCCGCACACGGGACACACCCAGTTGTCGATCTTGTCGGGCAATTCTCCCGTAAACGACCACTGGCAATTGCTACAAAACGAACTGTCGGACGGATTTTCCGCACCGCAATTCGGACAATACTTTTTTACGTCCTCTACGCACAACTTCAGACCGCAGTTTACGCAAAAATCTTCGTCGGCGTCATTAAGCGTGCCGCAGTTAGGGCAAATCTTGTTTTTGCCGTCAAGATTGTTTGCCATTGCCTGTTGCGCAACCGCATCGCCGCAATAGGAATGTTCAAACGTAACCTGCATTTCCGTAAGCTCGCCTTCGGCAAGACTACCGAAGCAGTACTTACAATACGCAGCCTCCATCGGATTGGGTTTGCCGCAAAACGGACAAACGCGACGACGTATAATCTTGTTGTTGTTCAGCGCAATTACACTTGTACCGCAATGGTTACAAAATGCGGCGGTAACGGGTACCTGGTGACCGCACTTCGGACATTTGGTAGTTTCCGGCTGAAACACCAGCGTGTAGCCTTCGCCCGCGGACGGAGTTACAGTGCCGATTTCTCCCGCCGATTGTTGGGAAGCAACCACCGCGCCGTTGTCTGCCGAAAGCAAGTTGCCGCAATTTGTACAGTGTTCGTTGGTGACGGAATTGGACGCACCGCAATGCGGACAAGCGACCTCTTCTTTAAACACGAACGCCGACGAACCGCAGTTACAACAGAACAACGAATCGTTGGTGTTTTCCTCACCGCAAGTTTTACAAACTTTCATTTTTTCGGTTTCGACCCCCTTTTACAGAATGCCCGACTTCTAACATAATAATAATATACCAAATTTTGGCATTTGTCAACGTGTAATTTGAACGAATTTGACAAAATTACGTTCTTTTTACTTATTTGTTTTAAATCCGTCCTTCAAACCGACGATTTCGTTGAAAACAAGATTGTTTCCGACGGTATCGCGATCAAGCACGTAGTAGCCCACGCGCATAAACTGGAAACTGTCCCCGACATTGGCGGAAAGCAAACTCGGCTCCACCTTGGCATTGACAATCTTCATGCTGTCGGGGTTGAAACGTTGGTTGAA
The DNA here is from genome assembly GCA_934281515.1 of uncultured Clostridia bacterium. Classification (GTDB taxonomy): domain Bacteria; phylum Bacillota; class Clostridia; order Christensenellales; family CAG-314; genus Fimimonas. Next base: position 2,697 of record CAKQXG010000050.1, read on the forward strand.
GTCGGTAATACCGTCAACGGGATCGGTAAGCAAACTTTGCAGACGACGAACGGTCACGTCCGCACATGTTGCCGCGTCCACCCACTGAATGACGCCCTTAACCTTTACGCCGCTGGTATCCTCACCCGACTTGCTGTTGGGAACAACCGAGCAATGCAGTTCGGCAACTTCGCCGTTGTCGTCCAGTATTACGTCGTCGCAGTGAATGATGTACGCGCCCTTCAGACGAACATATCCGTCGGGTTTCAGACGGTAATACTTGGGCGGCGGCACAAGCGCGAAGTCGCTGCGGTCGATATACAGAGTTCTACCGAACGGCACCTTACGGTAGGTAACTTCTTCTGCGTTGGGATTGTTCTCTATGGTCAACTCCTCGGTGCCTTGGTAGTTGGTCAGCACCACCTTGACGGGATCAAGCACTGCAAGCACGCGGTTAGCCGACTTGTTGAGACTGTCGCGTACGCAACTCATAAGGTAGCTTTCTTCCACTTCGCTGTTTGCCTTGGATACGCCTATGCGCTCGCAGAAATCGCGCAGCGCTTCGGCAGGAATACCGCGACGGCGAAGTCCAGACAACGTCGGCATACGAGGGTCATCCCACCCCATAACTTTGCCTTCGTCCACAAGCTTTTTGAGATAGCGTTTGGACATTATGGTATTTGTGATATTAAGGCGTGCAAACTCTATTTGTTGCGGCAGCGGCGCAGGGAAGTCGCAGTTGGCAACAACCCAATCGTACAAAGGACGGTGATCCTCGAACTCAAGCGTGCAAATGCTGTGCGTGATACCTTCGTGAGCGTCCTCGATGGGGTGAGCAAAGTCGTACATCGGATAAATACACCACTTGTCGCCCGTATTGTGGTGCGTAGCGTGAAGTACGCGGTAAATAACGGGGTCACGCATGTTGACGTTGGGCGAAGCCATGTCTATCCTGGCGCGTAGCACTTTACTTCCGTCCTCGTACTTACCGTCGCGCATTTCGTAAAACAAGCGCAGGTTTTCTTCTACGGTGCGGTTGCGATACGGGCTTTCTTCGCCTGGTTCGGTCAGCGTACCGCGGCGCATACGGATTTCTTCAGCAGTCTCGTCGGACACGTACGCCAACCCCTTGTTAATGAGCTTGACGGCGCAGTCGAACATCACGTCGAAGTAGTCGCTGGCAAAGTACAGGTTGTCCCACTTGAAACCGAGCCACTCGATATCGCGCTTGATACTGTTGACATACTCCTGATCTTCCTTGCAGGGGTTTGTGTCGTCAAAGCGCAGATTGCAGGTGCCGTGATACTTGGCGGCAATGCCGAAGTTTATGCACAGGCTCTTTGCGTGACCGATGTGCAAGTAACCGTTAGGTTCCGGCGGGAAACGCGTTGCGACCGCCGTCACTTTGCCGCTTGCAAGGTCGTTGTCTATTATTTCTTCAATAAAATTTTTACTGACTTCTTCACACATAATATATGTCTACCTTCGTCCTATTTTTCTTCAAATTCGTCAATGTCGACGTCGCTTTCGCCTTCGCCACCGTCGTATTCCGGCACATAGCCTTCGTCGGGCGGAATAAAGCTGCCTTCGTCGTACGTATCTTCGCCGCCGACGAGATTTGGCAATTCGCCATCGTCACCGTCGTTGTCACCGCCCTGTCCGTCCACGTCGCCTTGGGCAATCTGCTGTTCTGCAAGTGTTTCGGCATCCATAAAGCGGACGTACTTGCCCAACCAATACAGGTCGATATCGCCCGTTTCACCGTTACGGTGCTTGGCTACAATCAGTTGGTGTTTGGTGGTACCCTTTTCGGGGTCGGTTTCTTTGTGAATAAACAGTACTATGTCGGCGTCCTGTTCGATACTGCCCGACTCACGCAAGTCGGACAACACGGGAACCTGACTACCGCCGCCGCTGCCGTCTTTGCCCTTCAAGTTACGCATTTCTGCGTCACGCTTCAACTGCGCAAGGGCAATAATAGGCACGTTCAGTTCCTTTGCCATAAGTTTAAGCGCACGTGTGATTGCGCCCACTTCGTTGGCACGTCCTTGCTTGGGGTCGATACCGCTGTTCATCAACTGTATGTAGTCGATGACAATCAGGTCCAGCCCCGTTTGCGCCTTTTGACGGCGGCACTGCGAGCTGATTTCCGACGGACGAATCTGTGCATAGTCGTTGCCGTACAGCTTCATTGTGGCGCAAATCGTATTCTGCGCGGCGCGTAGACGAGCAAGGCTTGCGTTGGGATCGCTAAACTGACCGCTCTTTATCTCGGCAAGAGGTACCGCCGCCATACTGGCAAGCAAACGCTCGATAAGCTGCTGATTGCTCATTTCCAAGCTGTATATTGCAACTATCTTGCCTTGCTTGGCAACGTTTTCGACGATATTCATCGCCATTGCCGACTTACCTACACCGGGACGAGCCGCAAGTACGATAAGTTCGCCGCCGTGCAATCCGTTTGTCATGCGGTCGAAACGACGGAAACCCGTTTGTATACCGCGGAATTTGCCGGGATTGACAAAACGCTCGTTAATGGCGTACATTGTGCGCGCCGTGTCGTCGGCAAGAGGCATCAGTCCTTTGTTTGCGCCGCCTTGCGACAGATTGAATATTTGTTCTTCGGCGTAGGTTATGGCTTCTTCCGCACTGCTGCTGCTGTACGCCTTCTTTTCCACTTCGCCGCAAATGCGTATAAGCTTGCGCATGGTACCTGCACGCTTGACAATGGCGATGTATTCGTCGTAGTTGGCGGTACTGGGCAACAACTCGTTGAGACGAAGTATGTAGTCGATGTCGCCGACCTGTTCGAGCTTGGACTCGCGGCGCAAGTAGTCGACAACCGAGGCAAAGTTGACCGTGTCGGCCTGACTTTCCGTGCCGACGGAGTGCGACTGCTCGGAGATAGCCTTCATAGCGGCAAAAATCTCGCGGTGATTGAGTTGATAAAAGTCGTCCTCTTCCAGCCGGGCAATCATTTCCAATTGATACTCGGGGTTGCGCAGGATACAACACAATACGTTTTGCTCGGCTTCTACACTGTTAGGCAGAGTTGCGCGGGGCGGAGTGCTTGTGTTGCGCGGCGCGGCAGTTGTCGACGTTGCGGCTTGGTTTTGAGTTTCGTTTGCCATGTGGCTCCTTTGTAGCTCGATCGGTCATACTAAACCTCAGACAATTGACGCAGTTTAGTCGGACTATTTTCTATAATTATAAATTATACCTTGACTTTACTATAATTGCAAGGGAATTTAGGGTAAAATTTTTTGAATTTTCGACTGAATTGAAATCAAATAAAAAAATCGGCGCTAGTCCTGCGCCGATGTATTGCCGTTGCGAGCAATCACTTTATCAACCTTTTTGTACACGTCCGTCCTTATCAACCTGCGTTCTATCAGTTTATCGCCGTCGTAATAGCACAAGTATGCTTTCGACACAATGCCGTCGCTGCCGTTACACAACACTTTTTCTTCGCCGTCCGACAACGTTTCGTCAACCACATACAGAGTGTCGAATGGCGTACGAGTATGCTCGCTTTCGCGGCTCACCGTGTATGCGTTAGTCACTCCGTACACCGTCATCGTGACCGTTTTGCCCACCACCTTTGCAGAAATGTATATCGGGTAGTCGGTATCGTTGATAAATGTCAAGTCCGACGTACCGTACGCAACCATAGCGTCAAACCCCGGCTCCACGTAAGAGCACGCCAATGTATGTTTGTGCGCCGAAGGCACGAAATTAGCCAGCAACAACGCATTGTACAAAGTGGTAGACACCTGACAAACGCCGCCGCCTACGCCTTCGACATACTTGCCCTGATTTATAACAACCGCGTTTTTGTAGCCGTTTTGCTCGGTGCGCGGACCGACAACATCGTTGAAAGAGAAGGTTTCGCCGACGTCTATCATCGTACCGTTAAGCGCGGCGCAACACCTGGCAATGTTGTAGCATCGGTTTTCGCCGCTTGCGTAAAACGTAGTAGTAAACTTACCTTTGACAACGGTAACTTGTTTAAGGTCGTCTACCGTCACCGCTTTGTCGTAAGCAAGCGGAAGTTGCACAATACCCTTTCGTGCAGTCAACGACAGTAATGCCACAAACAATTTTTGTCTGTCAACCGTTCTGCCGTCGGTGCCGCTGCGGTAGACAAACTTACCGTCGAAGTCGATCGTTGCGTCCGCCCTGTTGCGGTCAAGATAGGAAAAATGGCGTATCAGCTTGCCGAATCCCGGCAAAATGTACTCGTAAACAGCTTCGTCGGGAAGTTGCATTGCCGTCAGTTCTTCGTACAAAGCAAACTTTGCCGATTTGCCGATATACACGGCGCTTTTACACGCCCCGTCCACGTTGTCCGCAAGGCGGTAGACGTATCTGTCTCCATTGTACTCGACAGTCGCCTCAATATCCCACGGTAACGAAATTTCACTACCGTATGCAAAATTTCGTGACAAAAATGCCGTCAACAACAATGCGGACAACAAAATTGCGCTCAACGTAACCGTGAGCGCAAAATGCAAATTTTGTTTGAATTTTGTCATATTCCGAGTATCGTCCTTGTGTAGGAAGAGGGCGAAAAAAACTTGGTACCAAGCTCTACGCCATGGGTATAGTCGTGAAAATCGCTGCCACCCGTGACGATAAGGCGATATTTTTTTGCCATCTTGCCGTAGTATTTACGCTCGGCATTAGTGTGTGTAAAATACTCAGCTTCGATACCGCCAAGCCCTGCAAGGACAAGCGGTTTGATAAACCTGTCAAAACTCATATCTCCGAGACGAAGTTGTTTTGGGTGGGCAAGCACGGGTATACCGCCGTAGCGCAACACAAATTGTACCGCTTCGACAGGAGTAAGACGTTTACTTTGCACATAGCAACATTTACCTACGCCAAGGTACTTTTCAAAAACTTCGGCGTTTGTCTCGCAATATCCCAAACGGACAATTTCGCGAGCGACCGATCCGCGCCCGATCGTACCGCCGTCGACGGCAAGTTTGTCGGGGTCGATATCGATGCCGTTTTGTTTGAGCAGTTCAAACATCACTTTATTGCGGCGATTGCGCAACTCCACTATCGCTGCCAATTCTTCGGCAAAACCGCCGTCGGAGATGTTCATATTGTAACCAAGTATATGGACGTCACAGACGGAAAAACTCGACAACTCCACGCCGACAATATAGCCTATGCCTACTTCTTTGGCACGCGCGGTTGCTTCGGCAACACCGCCTACTGTATCGTGGTCGGTGATGGCAATGCAGTCAAGACCGCGTTGTTTTGCCATGTCCACCAATGCGGCAGGAGTATATATCCCGTCCGATTTGTTAGAGTGCATGTGTAGATCGCATTTCATAAAAATATTCTATCACACTATGCAAAGATTGTCAATAAATGCAAAAACACAAAAGCAGCGGCATACAGGCAAAAATAATCGGATTTTCACACAACTTCTGCAGTTACGACACGACTATAATTCGATTTTGACAGCCTTTTTACAAAAAAAAAGTCCTTCCCAAGGGAAAGACTTCCGTAAAAAAAGTATATACGCCGATTGCACCTAGTGGCAGAAGGCTATTTGTCGATAATGTCCTTAACTTTCATCAAACGGACGGTGGCTGCACGTTCCGATTCGTCAAGTTTCATCTTGATGTACTTGATAGTCTCTGTCAACTGTGGAATCATTATGTTTTCCAACGCATTGACCCGACGTTTGTTTTTTTCTATTTCGTCGGCAAGCATGTTGCAAGCCTTTTCCGTTTCGGCAAGCTTAATCATCTTGTACAACACCGCATTGAGTCCGCGAACCGATTCGTCCAATTTGCCGCTTGCGCCCGTCAAAGCGTAAGGATACAAATCTTCCGTTGCGTTGTCTTGTATCTCGATTGCAGGCACGTCGATGCCCATCACTTTGCGTTCGGAACATACGAGCGACACCGTGCGCGACGGCATCATTATTGCTTCTTCCACCACTCGTCCGTCGGTTGCCGAACGAGCAACGGTAAAGCTAACAAGGGCATTGGCAAGTTCCGCTTCGGTCTCCTTGCGCAATTGTTTGTTTTCCTGCGCCAGTGTGATAAAGCGGCGAATCATCTCGTCTGTCTTGTCTTTAAGTAATTTATGTCCGCGCGTAGCGGTACGAAGTCGGGCTTGCAACCGCTTCATTTCCATACGCGTGGGGTTGACATTCATTACAGCCATTAGTCAAATGCCTCCGATTGGCTACTTTTGCCAAAACGATTATTATATCAAGTCGCTTTGCAATACAGCGAATTTACAAACAAAATCAGTTGTAAATATCCGTATTGCTCGGCGTTGAATTGCAAACAAAATCAATAGTACTTACACCGCAAAAAATGTATCTGGTTACAAATTTTTACATACGTATCGATTTTTTACTTACAATTCGTTTAATCATATACCACCGTATATGCCGACTACTATTCCAGGTAGGGCTTGTAGTACTTGTCCAACATCTCGTCGGAAATACGTTTCAATTCGCTACGGGGCAATATTCCAAGCAACTTCCAACCAAGATCAAGCGTTTCTTCGATGGTACGATTGGCGTTGAAACCTTGTGCAATGTACTGTTTTTCAAACTCCACTGCAAACTTGGCATACAGTTTGTCCACGTCGGACAGTGCCGCCTCGCCCAGAATTGCCGACAGTTCTTTTGCTTCCTTACCCTGCGCATATGCGGAGAAAAGTTGGTTCATTGTACTGGCGTGGTCTTCGCGCGTTTTGCCTTTGCCTATACCCTTGTCTTTCAGACGGGACAGACTTGGCAGCACGTCGATCGGCGGATTGTAGCCGCGTTTGTACAGGTCGCGCGACAAAATGATTTGTCCTTCCGTGATGTATCCCGTAAGGTCGGGAATCGGGTGAGTTTTGTCGTCCTCGGGCATAGACAAAATGGGTATCTGAGTGATACTGCCGTTACTGCCGTGGATACGACCTGCACGTTCGTACATACTTGCAAGGTCGGTATACATGTATCCGGGGTAGCCGCGACGACCGGGCACTTCTTTGCGAGCCGCAGATGTTTCACGCAACGCTTCGGCATAGTTGGTAATGTCGGTCAGGATAACCAGCACTTGCATGCCTTTGTCAAACGCAAGATACTCTGCCGCAGTCAATGCCATACGCGGCGTACTTATACGTTCGATTGCAGGGTCGTTGGCAAGGTTGATAAACATTACCGTACGCTCGATTGCACCGGTTTTGTTGAAGTCCTTGATAAAGAAGTCGGCTTCCTCGTAGGTGATACCCATCGCGCCGAACACAACGGCAAACTTTTCGTTGTCGCCAAGCACTCTTGCCTGACGTGCAATCTGCGCCGCAAGTTGAGCATGCGGCAAACCGCTGGCAGAAAACACAGGCAGTTTTTGTCCGCGGACAAGCGTGTTAAGTCCGTCGATCGCCGAGATACCCGTCTGTATAAACTCGTTGGGGTAGTCGCGCGCATAGGGGTTGATCGGTTGACCGTTGATATCCATGCGCTTGTCGGCAATTATCGGCGCACCGCCGTCGATAGGGTCGCCCATACCGTTGAATACACGTCCGAGCATATCTTCCGACACGGCAAGTTCCAGACTACGCCCCAGAAAGCGTGCCTTTGCCGTGCTTATCTTCAATCCCTGCGTGCCTTCAAACAACTGTACCAATGCGCGGTCGCCGTTTACTTCAAGCACTTTGCCCTTGCGGATTTCGCCGTTTTCCTGCTTGATTTCCACAAGCTCGTTGTAGCTGACGCCTTCGACGTGGTCGACAAGCATCAGGGGGCCTACAACTTCTCTTATCGTTTTGTATTCTTTTATCATTGTGCGGAGTCTCCTTTCAGTGCAGAGATTTCCTTCTTGATGTTGCGTTGAATCTCGTCAAGGCGTGCAAGGTTTGCCTCTTCCACGTACTTGGCGCGTCCGATTTGTTCACGCACGGGCAGGTTGAGCAAATCGCGCAACTCCACTCCGTCGTCAAGCGCGGCAGTTGCCTCGTGGTAGAAACCGAGTATCAATTTCATCATTTTGTACTGCTTGTCGAGCGAAGTGTATGTATCTACTTCGTGGAAAGCGTTTTGGTGCAGGTAGTCCTCGCGAATCGACTTTGCCGTTTCCATTGTCAGGCGATCCTTTGCGCCGAGCGCGTCGACGCCAACCAAACGGACAATTTCGTTAAGTTGACTTTCTTCCTGCAACACAAACATCAATTCGCCGCGAAGAGCGTTCCAATCTTCGGCAATATTGTCCGTGTACCAATCGGCAAGTTTATCCTCGTACAGACTGTAACTGGTCAACCAATCGATTGCAGGGAAATGACGTTTGTAAGCAAGACTTGCCGACAAACCCCAGAACACCTTGACAATACGCAACGTTGCTTGCGAAACGGGTTCCGACAAATCGCCGCCCGGGGGCGAAACCGCACCGATGGCAGATATTGCACCGACGGTATTGCCGCTACCGAGTACCTTTACAATGCCTGCGCGTTCGTAAAACTCTGCCAAACGACTGGACAGGTAGGCAGGATAGCCTTCTTCGCCGGGCATTTCTTCCAGACGACCGCTCATTTCGCGCAATGCTTCTGCCCAACGAGAGGTGCTGTCCGCCATGATTGCCACAGTGTAACCCATGTCGCGGAAGTACTCGGCAATAGTAATACCGGTGTAAATACTCGCTTCACGCGCCGCAACGGGCATATCGCTTGTGTTGGCAATAAGTACGGTACGTTTCATCAACGGTTCGCCTGTTTTCGGGTCTTTCAACTCGGGGAACTCGCGCAGAACGTCGGTCATTTCGTTGCCGCGTTCGCCGCAACCTATGTATACAATAATGTCGGCATCCGCCCACTTGGCAAGTTGGTGTTGCACCACGGTTTTGCCGCTACCGAAAGGTCCGGGAACAGCCGCAACGCCGCCTTTAGCAATGGGAAACAGCGTGTCGATGACGCGTTGCCCCGTAACCATAGGGAAGTCGGGCGACATCTTCTGTTTGTAGGGACGACCTTTACGCACACCCCAATGTTGCAACATAGTGATCGGCTTACCGTCGACATGTGCCACGATGTCCTCTACAACGTATTCTCCTTCGGCAACAACATCCGTCACCTTGCCGCTTACGCCGTACGGCACCATTATTTTGTGCAATACCGCAGGGGTTTCCTGCACGGTACCCAACACATCGCCTGCCTGTACGTCGTCACCGACCTGCGCCACGGGAACAAAATGCCATTTGCGCAGTCTGTCCACGGCATGTACTTCGATACCGCGACCGATACGTGCGCCGCTTGCCTGCATAAGCACGTCAAGGGGACGTTGTATACCGTCGAAAATACCTTCGATAAGTCCCGGTCCCAACTCTACCGACAAGGGTGCGCCGGTGCTTACTACTTCGTCGCCGACTTTCAGTCCGCTTGTCTCTTCGTAGACCTGGATGCTGGCTTTATCGTCGCGCAGTTCGATCACTTCACCGATAAGCTTTTTGTCCGAGACCTTGACAACGTCGTACATTTCGACGTCGGCAAGCCCTTCGGCAACGATAAGCGGTCCGCTGACCTTTACTACTCTTCCTGTCATTTGTCGTCCTCTTTGTTAAATAGAATATCCACGCCTATTGCCTTTTCGACATCGGCTTTGATACCTGCCATGCCGAAACCGTTGCTTGCCCCCTTGGTGGGTACAGGCACAACGGCGGGAAATGTTTGCTGTTTGATTTTTGCTAGTACGTCGGGAATTTGTTCGGCAAGGTCCTCCGCCACAAAAACAACGGCGTAGTCTTGCTTGGCGAGGTCCTTCAATATCTTTGCCGTTTGCTCGGCAGTGGTAGCGTCGAACACTTCCACGCCGACGGCTTTGAAGCCCAGCACCGCGTCCTTGTCCCCGACAACGGCAATTTTGTTGTATTTCATTGTAATGTCCTTGTGTTGTGTAGCGGATTTTTGTATACGTATGCAAAATTTATTTACATATTACATAAACCCGACTATTTGGTCACAGTACTATATTTGCTTTGATTTTATCCTTGGGCAGATTGTTTTTGACGCCGATAAGTATCATGCGAACAAGGTCGATTTCGTGCGTTTTGCGTGCAAAGTATACCAACACGGGTTGCACAGACAGGCTGTCCGCCTCACGCGACAACACTTCGAATTCGTGCGCGCGCTTTGTTTCTTCGGCGACGGCAATATCGTTACAAGCGTTGTACACGTCACGTAGTTCGTCCGACAGATCGCCGATCGAGTCATTGTCGCCATGCCACAAATTCAGCAAGGTCTGTTGTTTTAGTTTGCCGCCGTCAAGCAACAATTTTTGCAAACGCTCAGTAGAGAATCCTGCTTTCTTGGCGCGTGCAATTGTGATGATGTTGGTTGAATCGATACGATATGCGCACAAGCTTTTAAGTGCGCCGACGGAGCAACGCCTGGCACATATGCTCATCTGTGCAT
>CAKQXG010000051.1 GCA_934281515.1 uncultured Clostridia bacterium
GTACTACTGGAGCGACGGCGACTGGTTCGAGGGCGAGTACCGCAACGACAAACGTCATGGACTGGGCGTGTACCACTTTGCCAACGGCGCGTGGGATTTCAGTCGCTACACCGAAGGCAATGAAGAAACATTGCTGTCATCTGCCGATATTGACGCCGCAGTACGCTCCTCCGGTGCGGAGCACATCGACTACAATGACGGCAAGTACATCGGGCAGGTGAGTAACAACGGCACTCGTTACACTGCCAACGGACTCGGCAAGTTCAGCGGTCCTCACGGCATGACGTTGGAGGGTGGCTTTGTCAACGATATCAACAGCGGATACACCAAGATTTCCTTTGAAAACGGAACGGTAATCTACTGTTGCCGACGCAACGGCACCTTTGACGGAGATACGCTAAGCATCAGCCCCGAAGGCATTGTTTACGTCGGACCGATGGAAAACAATGGCGAGCATAGAGGCTATGCGCGTTGTTACTACAAGGACGGATCGTGGTTCGAGGGCGAATTGGTCAATGGCGTTCGTAGCGGACGCGGTACAGTCTACTTTGCCGAAGGCGGCTGGATAACGGGCATATTCCAGGACAACAAACTTGCCCGCAAGGAAAAGAGTTCGGACTAGTTTGCGTAGCGCAATCATTGCCCGTAGGCGGACAACTCGGCGTGCAATGCAACAATACGCACAACAACTGTCAATAAAAACAAACAACGCATCGCAAATTTACCTTCGCGGTGCGTTGTTGTATTTTAGTTCGGTGTTTTTGACGACGTGTCAGTTGACAACTTACAGAGCCGTATAGAGTTTTACTTATGTTTCAGCATTTCTTGTACTTCTGCAATTGTATACATTCCGCCCGGCTTGGAGTGTATTGCTGCATGGCAATTCGGGCAAACCGGCACAAGGTCATCAATGGTTGTTTTTCTCTCTCCGTTGGCAATCGGGTTGAGGTGGTGTACTTGTATTATGTTACCCATAGGCTTGCCGTACACTTTATCTCCGTCAAATCCGCAAACCACACATTTGCATCCCTTTAGTCGCAAAACTTCGTTGCGTAAGGCGGCGTTTCGTACGGCGGTGTGTATGGTTGCCGTTTTCTTTGTTCCTTCCGTAATTATATCGTTTACCCACATTGTGTCGGGCAATATGATTTTTGTAATTTGAGCACAGTCGTAAAATGCCTTTTCACCTATTGCAGTAACAGGCTTGTTGTTGTATTCTGACGGTATTTCGACGGTAGTGGCTGTCCCTGTGTAGGCAACTAAGGTGCAGGAGTTTCCGATTGTTTCAAATGTGTATTCTTTGTATGGGTCGTTGACTGTCACCGAGCAGGTCGCAGAGATGTTATCAATGGAGGCTGTTACAATAGCAGTTCCGCTGCCAACGGCGGTAATATTGCCGTTGTTTACTTTAATGACATCCGAAGAAGAAGTACTCCAAATTATGTTTGTATTGGTTGCATTTTGGGGCAGTACTGTTGCAACAAGAGTGTATGTTTCACCTAGATTGAGAGTAAGAATCGAATTGTTCAGCAAAATGCTTGAAACTTTGACGGTTCTGTCGTAGTTACAAACGACACAAACGTTGCCTTCAAAAGTGTGGGGTTCTTCGCTGTCTTTTACAGTGTGATTACAAGTGGATTCGTGCCAATGGTTTGATTTGTCAAATGTCCATGCTTTATCAAATGTGTGACTGCCAAGGTCACCGTATTCGAATGTTTCTGTTCCGCTTTCTCCGCATTGACACGAAAAGTAGTACGTGGCGCGTTTGGAGCAATCTGCATCTGATGCCAAATATCGGGGCAGTATAACTTTGTTGGAGAACGAGTGTGGTAGAGTGTCCCCGTATTCGAATGTCGTAGAACCTTTTATGCCACATTCGCAAGAACGGTAGTATTTTGCCTTTTGTGTACATGTTGCCGCAGAAGCAAGGTAATCTTGACTTGCGACTTCCTGCGTAAAAGAATGTGTATGTTGTGGCATACATGCACATAACAAAAGTAACGACATTAAAATGTTCAGACACAAAACAATAATAAGTTTTCTTTTCATTTCATTTTCTCCGTAAATTTAGTATACTTGTATTGATTTTTAACCTGGTTTGTATGTTACAAAAAAGATTGTCGTACAGGCGTGCGCGGCACTCGGCTACGTTGTCTGTAAGGATGTCCACGCCGTACATGCTACTGATTGCCGGCACCTAATATCGCTCGAAGTCGTACGGGTTGCTTTTGTACAGCTTGCGTACGGTTGCAAGTTTGCGATTGGCAATTTCCGCAAGAAAGTTGCCGTTGCCGCATGCAGGCTCAAGAAAGCGGCTGTCGATACGGTCACATTCTTGCGCAACAAGGTCGCACATGGCTTTTACTTCGCGTTCGGCGGTAAAGACTTCGCCGTGGGCGGCTACACGTTGGTTGGATTTTACTTGGGTTGATTTTGTTGTAGTTTGCGGTTGCATACATATATTATATGTGCATTGCACATATTTGTCAATGTGCAATGCACATTTTTGATAAAATAAAACCGATGAACTACGGAAAATTTTTCAAAAAGGCGCGTAATGATAGTGGTTTTACGCAAAAATATGTTGCCGACAAGTTGCAGATTCGCCAATCCAACGTCAGCGATTGGGAAAACGACATTTCTCGCCCGGAGTACGAAAAGTTGATTGAGCTGTCCCGATTGTACAATGTAAGTATTTATGATTTGTTGGGGGTTCCCGAAGAGGAGCGATTTTGACAAGCGCAAGGTAGTGCGCAAAAAACTCGGCGATATGTACATGTGTAAGCAATTGGGCAAAACGATTGCCGAGTTGAAAACAATGTCTGTCGAAGATAAACGAGTTTTTGTCCGATGGATAGAGCATTTGATAAAGTAACTTCACCTCACCATACGAAAACAAACCAAGCCACGGATGCAACCGCATTGCCGTGGCTTTTTGATTGGGTTGTGGCACACAAATTGCCGCTCTGTGGGTGGGTTGTCAAATAATTGTCAAAAAACGGCGCCAAAAGTTTACAAAAAGTGTTTACAAAATCGGTAAACCGATGTATAATAAAGCTATACGCTACCAAAGGATTGTGTAGTACTACTTTATACGGAGAATTTTGTATGCCAAGAAAAGATTACAGCAACGCTTGTTACTACATCGGGGATTTGAGTGTCGACGGCAAACGGCATGGCAAGGGTACCTTCTACTGGAACAGTGGTGGACGCTACGAAGGCGACTGGTACAATGATGAGATGCACGGTCAAGGCATATATTACAACGGTAAAGGTGGTCGGTACGAAGGTGCTTTTGAACACGGCAAGTATAACGGTAAAGGTACTTACTACTATGACGATGGCGATAAGTATGTAGGTGATTTTGTCAACGGAGAACGTCACGGCGTAGGTAAGTTTTACTATGCCGACGGTAATTGGTACCAAGGTGATTTTAAACACGGCGAGTTTAACGGTAAAGGCACATACCGTGATATTATCGGTGACTACAAGTATGTAGGTGACTTTGTCAATGGCGAAATGACCGGCAAAGGAACCTACTACGATACTTTGGACGACGACAAGTATATTGGCGACTTTGTCAACGGAGAACGTCACGGAACGGGCAAACTCTACTATGCCGACGGTAGTTGGTATGAAGGCGGATTTAAGCACGACAAATGCGACGGCTTCGGCATTTATTGCGAACCAGACGTTGAGCGCTACGAAGGCAATTGGGCCAACGGTGTACGTACCGGCAATGGGACGATCTACTATGCCGGTGGCGACAAGTACGTAGGTAATTTCGCAAATGACGACCTTAGCGGTACAGGCACCTACTACTATGCAAACGGCGATTGGTACGAAGGTGATTGGGCAGGCGGCGTGCGTAGCGGTTACGGCACATACCATTATGCCGACGGTACATGGGAGTACGGCGAGTACAAAGACGATCAATGCGTGCGCGTGCTACGTCGAGGATAAGAAGTTCAGGGAGAATCATATGTCAAGAAAAGATTACAGCAACGGTTATTACATCGGGGATTTGAGCGCCGACGGTCAAAAGCATGGTCACGGTACGTACTACTGGAACGATGGTTCGCGTTACGAAGGAGAGTACAAAAACGACAAACGTAACGGCTACGGCACGTATACTTTCCCGAGCGGTGCCAAGTACGTAGGCTACTTTGTCGACGGTGACTTCCACGGTCACGGCAAGTACTACTGGGCGGATGGCGATTGGTTCGAGGGAGAGTACCGCAACGACAAGAGTAACGGACGCGGCACGTACCACTTTGCCAATGGTAGTTGGGAAGAAGGCGACTACGTTGACGACGAATGCGTCAAAGTGATTGCTAAAGGTGACGCTAACAGCAGTTCGACAGCAAAAAGTGGCTCAATAAGCAGTGGTTCGGGTAGCAATTCGACTAGCGGCGATGTAAAGACCTTTAGCAACAGCTACGGCACCTACACGGGCGCAGTCAACGGTAAAGGCAACCCCCACGGCAAGGGCGTGTTCAAGTTTAACAACGGCGAACGTTACGAGGGCTACTACCGCAACGGCAAGCGTAATGGTTTTGGCACCTACTACTTTGCCAACGGAGCCAAGTACGTCGGAAGTTTTCAAAACGGCGAATTCCACGGCTTTGGCAGGTACTATTGGGACACAGGCGATTGGTTCGAGGGTGAGTACCGCAACGACAAACCCCATGGACTAGGGGTGCAGCATTCTTCCGACGGCGATTGGGACTTCGTCCTATGTATGGGCGATAACATGGAAACTTTGTTGTCATCCAACAACTTCAGACACCTCGATTTGACCGGACAAAAGAAACTGACGTTGGAAAAAGGGTTGTATGTAGGAGAAACAACATATTATTGCGGAAAATACGCTCCTCATGGTTACGGCAGAGTTGTATATAACGGAGGCGTATTGTCGGAGGCGCATTTTGTTTACGGACAGTTGGACGGATGTTGCAGATATGTCTATCCCGACGACCGCGTGCTGTTTTGCAAGTACAGCAAAGACGAGGTTGAAGGACTTGTTTATACCGTATCTCCCACCAAAACCGTATACGTAGGCGAAACTTGCAACACCAGGGCCGATGGCATGGGTAGTAGCTACTATCTTGACGGAACGTGGTACGAAGGCGAATTTGTAAACGGAAAGATGGACGGTCGGGGCACGTATTACTTTGAAAACGGAACTTGGACGAGAGGTACGTTTAAGGGCGAAAAAGTTGTAAATGTAGAAGCAAGATCCGACTAGCCAATGCAACGCAAAGTGTTTAGTTTATGGAGAATCGTATGCCAAGAAAAGATTACAGCGACGGATACTATATCGGAGATTTAAGCGCCGACGGCAAACGGCACGGCAATGGCACCTTTTACTGGACAAACGGCGACAGGTATGAAGGAGAGTACCGCAACGACAAGCCCGACGGATACGGCAAAATCTATTATGCAGACGGCAGGTGGGAGTTTGGCGTTTACAGTAACGGCACAAGATTGAGGGTGGGCGCTTACGGCACAAGCGGCAGTGCAAGCAAAAAGACTAAACGCGCCACAAAGAGTAGTTCGACGCCACAAAGTGGTACTTCAAACGGCGGTAACAGTGGCTTTGGCGGCGAAACGCACGAAAGCGGCGATTCCTTGACCAAAGGAAACGGTAGTAACGGAAGTTCGTCCGTTGCCGGCGTAAAGACCATAGTTACAAGATCCGGTACGTACACGGGCGAAGTTAATGCCAAGGGACAAGTGCACGGCAAGGGTGTGTTCAGGTTTAACGATGGCGCAAGCTACGATGGAGAGTACAAAAACGGCAAAAAAGACGGATTCGGCACATTTATTTTTTCTAATGGCGAAAAGTACATAGGCTACTACCGTAAAGGTGTTCGCAACGGCCTTGGAACATATATGTTTGCCGACGGATGCAAGTATGTCGGATACTTTTTGAACGGTAGTTTCAACGGTTTTGGTAGATACTATTGGCCCGATGGCGATTGGTTCGAGGGTGAGTACCGCGACGACAAGCGTAACGGGTTGGGCGTGTATCACTTTGCCAACGGCAGATGGGATTTCGGTTGTTACATCGACGAAGAGGAAAAGCCACTCTTGTCGTTTAAGGACATCGATAAAGTCATCAGCTCAGACAACGTGGAAACCATAACATACGAAACGTCATTTTACATGGGAGAAACAAGCATTGTTCAAGGCGAACGTGTTGCAAACGGATTCGGTAGGACATTCTATAACAACGGAAAAAGTTACATCGACGGAAAGTTTGTTGACGGCGTTGCCGTGGATTATGTAAGAATGTGGCTGGGCGAAGGCCGAAACATATATGGTTGTTGGCACCAAGGTTTTGAAGGCAAGGTTTTGTTTGTCGACGGCAACTGCGCATATGTCGGTGAAATGCAGGACGGCAAAATCGGGTTCGGCAAGGCGCATCACTACTACGACAACGGGGAGTGGTACGACGGCGAGATGAAAAACGGCAAGCGTAACGGGTACGGCACCTACTATTTTGCAGACGGAAAATGGGGGAATGGCGTATTTCTAGACGACAAACTTGTTCGCAGCGAAGGCTGTTCGGATTAGGTAAAACAGCATAGATAACGTGTAAAACTTCAACGTTCAGGCGTACGAAGAAGTGTTTGCTCGGAATGGTCTGACATTATGCCAAGCAAACCAAGCCACGGATGCAATTGCATTGCCGTGGCTTTTTGATTGGGTTCAGAGACAACAAAAACGTCGGTCGGGTGGAATTTTGTTTGTGAAAAATGCACAAATTCTGTTTGTAACGTCACAATTTGTTGCAAAATTTGTTCCGCGTCTTGACAATGACGGCAAAGCGTGGCATAATGTACTTTCAACAGATACGTATTTCCAATTTTATATATACAATCGCTGTATATATGGCAAAGATACTTGTCTTGCGGTGGCGTTTACCGAATCGGAATACGGGTGCGGAGAAAACTATGAGTTATGTGTGTGTTGTGGGTGGTGCAAACGTCGACATATTGTGTTTGCCCGCCGCAAAAATTCAATTGCGTGACAGCAACCCCGGCAAACTGCGTGTTTCACCCGGTGGCGTGGGACGCAATATTGCCGAAAATCTCGCGCGGTTGGGTGTGGACGTCAAGTTGTTGACGGTGCTTGGTAACGACGGCAATGCCACGCTTATTCGAAACAATGCGCGGCAAACGGGAATCGATCTGTCGCACGCCATTACCGCAGACATGCCAAGTAGCACCTACATTTCGCTGAACGACGTGGACGGAGACATGTTTGTCGGGTTTTCCGCTATGGACAGCATCGATTTACTGACAACCGACTACATTGCAGCCAATCTTGCTTTGCTTAACGGTGCGGCGGCAGTGGTGCTCGATACCAATCTGACAGACGGATTACAGTACATGTGCGACAACATAACCGCGCCCAAATTTATGGATGCGGTCAGCTGTGCCAAGGCGATGCGTGCCAAACCGTATTTACGCAACTTGCACTGTCTGAAGGTCAATCACGAGGAAGCAACGGCATTGACCGGGGTGGAAGTGGTGGACGAACGGTCGGCGCGGCAATGCTTCGCCAAGCTGGACTGCACCGAAACATTGTACGTCAGTTGCGGCGCAAAGGGCGTGTATTGCGTAGACGAGAGCGGCGCGACGTTTGTGCCAGGCGTCAAGACAACGGCTGTAAACGCCAGCGGCGCAGGCGATAGCTTTTTTGCGGGGACGGTGTTTGGCTTCGTACAGGGCTATGACCTTGTGCGTGCGGCAAAGATAGGCTGCGCGTGCGGAGCGTTGACTGTGGCGTCGACCGAGACCGTTTGTCCGAATCTCGACCGTACGGCGGTTGAAAAACTGCTTGCCGACAAATGATCATATTGTAACATTTTGTAGGGAAAAATCATATACGTATTGAGATTTTAACGACAAATTTCTAAACAAAATACAGAAAACAGAGCAAAAAGGAGCGACAAGATATGACAGAGTTTTTGAAAATATCCCCCGAAGTGCAATTCGCGTTGGACAACAATCGTCCCGTAGTGGCGTTGGAATCGACCATTATTTCCCATGGTATGCCCTATCCGCAAAACGTGCAAACTGCCGAAACGGTGGAAAACATTATACGCGACAACGGTTGTGTGCCTGCTACCATTGCCATCATCAACGGCGTCATGACGGTCGGTTGTACCGCCGAGGAAATAGACATGCTTGGCCGTGCCGGTACGACTGTTCCCAAGGTGTCCAGAAGGGACTTGCCTGTAATTATCGCCGAGGGAAAGATGGGTGCCACAACGGTAGCAACGACTATGTACATTGCCCACCTTGCAGGTATCGACGTGTTTGCGACGGGCGGTATCGGCGGTGCACATAGAAACTCCGAAAAGACAATGGACATCTCCGCCGACCTTGACGAACTGCAACAAACGGGTGTGATGGTGGTGTGTGCAGGTGCAAAATCGATACTTGACATAGGCTTGACGTTGGAGTGCCTCGAAACGCGCGGCGTACCCGTCATCGGCTATCGCACAAAAGATATGCCTGCGTTTTACACGCAAAAGAGCGGCTATCAAGTGGACTATCGCCTGGATACTCCTGCCGAAATTGCCAAGGCTTTTGCCGTCAAAAAGTCAATCGGCATGCAGGGCGGAATGTTGGTAGTAAACCCCATACCTGACGAATACGCAATGGATAGCGACTACATCAACGAAAACATCAAACGCGCCGTTGCCGAAGCCGAGCAACTCGGTATTCACGGTAAGGAAACAACGCCCTATTTGCTTGACAAAATTCAAAAGTTGACAGGCGGACAAAGTCTTGCCGCAAATATTCAACTGGTGTACAACAACGCTCGTCTTGCCAGCGAAATTGCCAAGTGCTTGTGCAAAGCGTAGGCGGCAAAGTGCGTAAAAAAACGTATACGTATACACTTTTTGACGACAAAAAGTCGTTTCATGCATGGTTTACACGGTGGCAAAGACGACTAAATAAGGACGAAAGAAAATGGTTTTTGGCGGTTTGATGAAACTCACCTTGCTGGATTACCCAGAAAAGGTGGCTTGTACGGTGTTTACAAAAGGTTGCAATTTGCGTTGCCCGTTTTGTCACAACGCAACATTGGTGTGCGGACGGGATTGCGAACAACTGACGGAAGAAGAAGTGTTGGCATTTCTCGACAAGCGCAAGCACGTGTTGGAAGGCATGTGTCTGACGGGCGGAGAACCGCTGTTAAACGACATCGACGACTTGTGTGCGTTTCTCGGCAATGTAAAAGGGTTGGGCTACTCCGTCAAGTTGGACACCAACGGATTTTTCCCCGACAAGTTGCAACGTCTTGTCGCAAATGGTCTTGTGGACTACGTGGCGATGGATGTAAAAAACAGTTTGTCACGCTACGCAGAAACGATCGGGTGTGTAGCCGATCTTGCAAAAATGCAACAGTCGGTAGCTTACCTGCGCAGCGATATTGTTCCGTACGAATTCCGCATGACGGTAACGGGCAATCACCACGACGAACAATCGGTTGCGGAGTTGGGTCAATGGTTGGCGGGCGACAGCAAAATGTTTTTGCAAAAGTTTGTCGACAGCGGCGACATACTTGACAAGTCCACGACGGGTTGCGACGAAGAAACGATGAAACGCTACAGACAAATTTTGCTATCGTATCTACCCAATACGCATTTACGCGGAGTGGAAGAATAGTTTTATGACAAAAAGGGACGTATTTTACGGTACGTCCCTTTTGTGATGTCGTATGGTTTTGTATGCGCTATTTTTTCGACGTTGGCTTTGCCTCCAACGCTTTTTTGTGCAAGGCTATTTGTGCAAAGTGTAACTTGGTAAGTACGTTTGTCGCAGTCAAGGGGTATACCCAATAGGTGTATTCGCCGTCGTAAAGATCTATGGCGTCGCCACGTCCCTTGAAGTCGTACTCGATATGTACCGAGCTCATCGTTGCGGCATCTCTGTGTAATACAAAAGGTTTGCCGTCCAATGTGCCTTCTACAGTCAGTCCGCTGTCGTCTTGCTTCAGTCTGGCATTGCCTTGCAAGGGGACAAATCCTTTGTGTGTGTCGACAAGTCGTTCCACGCGGACGGAATCGGTAAAGAGGTAAGTGCCTTGCCGTACCTGTTCGGCCACGTTGTCGTATTGCCAATCGTACCAGGCGCAAGGGTCGGTAAAGATGTCTTTGCCGTCGTCGGCTACCAAATTACCCAGCGTATCCATTGTCCAGCTCTTTCCGCAACAATTGCAAGTTATCACGGAGCCTTTGCCCACGGTGCTGAATTCCGTCTTGCACGAGGGGCATTGATACAGCACGCGATGAATGTTTTCTGCGCGAACAGGCGAGTCTATGCAAATGTTGTTTTCTCTTTGCCAGGCGTAGTCGTTGTAGACAAAGTTTTGTTCCACGCGTTGTTGTATTTCTTCGGCGGACAGCGTTTCCGCTTCTTGCGCGGTAACCAGCTGTATCATTTCCGTTTGTAGCGGAACCTTGCGGTAGGGGTGTTTGTTCCACTGCGGACTGCGTAGAAAATTGCCGTTCATACGTATGAATACCAACGGACAACGGCATGTTTTTACAAGTTTGCCTATGGCACCGTCTATCGGCTCGTTTTTGCCGATAAGGCTGAATCTCGCTTCGGGAAAGAACGTGCAAGTAGTGTGTAGTTTCTTTATCGAATGGATTATGTTTTTGACAGGCGCAATCTCGTTGGTAAATTTGTGCTTGGATATGCTGCCTATACTGCGCATTACATAGTCTCTGCCGACAAATTCTTCCAGTGATACGACCCAGGTCGTGCGACAACCGATTGCGCGGTTTACTGCAGGAAAATCGACAAAGCTGGCGTGGGAAGCGATTACAATATACGGCGGTTTCAAACCTTGGCAATTTGTACGCTTTATGCTTATTTTAGGCAAAATAAACAATTCCAACGTGCGCTCCAACCCGTACCAAAAGGCGTTGGGGCGTTTGACAATGGTAAATGACTTGTTGCGATTGGAAAAAGATTGTTTTTTACACATGGTATGCTCCGTTTGTGGTGGTAGTTTCGGTGCGCATAAAATGCGGCGCTTCGGTAAGCAAGTTTTTGACCAAGTCGATATCGAAGTGAGGACTTGCAAATATGACCCAATAGCGCTTTGCGCTGTCAAGGGATATTGTATGCGCGAATTAAATTTTTTCAAAGCATGAAACATGCAAGAAAAATGACTACAATGTGCCTTGTCTATACTATTTTACTACAATTTACTCAAAAACACAACAAAATAGTAAACAAAAGTGAAATATAAAATAAAGTTTAATATTTTTAAAAAGATTTTCCGATATTTCTCAATTTAAAAATTTTTGAAAAGTATGGTGTGGCACGGAGCGTTCATCCGTTAATCGTATACCGATTATGTATTAAACAAAGACGGCAGGTCTCTCGTAGTAGAAGTTGTCTTTAAAAAGGATTTTAAATAATTTTACTAAAAGCTTTTGGAAGTGGGGGATGGTGTGAAACGCTTCTCGGCGAAAATGTTTCGCCCCAATGTCCTCTTGCAAAGTTTTTGAAAAGGGTACGGGGAGAACCTTTTTGTCTGACAAGGTTCTCCCCGCAAAATTCTCTTTCTCTCAAAACTAAATTCCCGTGCGTTTATCCGCGCCGTTAAGTTGCGCCACAAGGTTGCTTTTGCGGTCGACCAGACGACTGAATATTCGCTCGTCGTAGCTGTCGCGCAACTGCGCCAACGATAGGTTGGTAGTAATAAAAGTTTGTTTGCCTGTTGTAATGCGTTCGTTAAGTACGCTGAACAGGTACTCCGCGGATACGTTTCTGTATGTCGGTTCGGTGCCCAGGTCGTCTATGCACAACACGTCAACGTCTGCAAGATTGGACAGAATTGCCTGTTTGGTCGCCAGATCGGACAGGTGGCACTCCAGAAAGGTTTGGTTAAGTCCGTACGCCGTCGTGTACATCACGCTTTTGCCTAGCGTCACACACTTGTTGGCGCATGCTGTCAGCAGGTAGGTTTTGCCCAAGCCGACATTGCCTAGCAGTAGTATGTTGCCTTCGGACGACTCGCAGATTTGCTCGGCGCGAGCATACACTTTGGCGTTGTGTTTGTCCTGTTCGGTGCTGTTGTCAAAGGTGTATTCGGGGTGCGGAATGTCGCACTCTGCAACAAGTAAGCGGCGTATTTCGGCTTGTAAACAACTGCACGGTTGTCCGTCGATGTAGCCCGTATCCTGACACTTGCCGCACGTAAAATGCGGTTTAAGCATACTTTCTGTCACTTTGTACTTGGCTAGTAGTCGCTTTTGCTGCGTTTGTAAGGTTTGCACACGGTTGGTCGCGACGGCACGTTCTTCGTCGGTGTTACTCATCACCTGTTGTACCGTTGCAACGCGTAGTGCGTGTTCGTTTGCTGTCCAATCGGGTTTGGCGCGTAGACTGTCAAGCAGTTTGTCGCATTTGTCAAGCGCGGCGGTGCGACGTCTGCCGATGTTGCTTTGCGCCTGTGCCACAAGTTGTTGTTTGTTCATCATTCCTCCGTATCGTCAAGGGCGGTAAGCAGCGAGCGCAACTCTTCGTCGGTGTAGGTAGTGCGTTCGATTTCTCTGCCTCCGATGAGTTTCTTGTTTGTACTCTTGGGTTGCGCGGCATTGTTTGTTGCGGCGTGCGTTTCGGCTTGTTTCCTGGCTTGTTCCAGCGTTTGTACGCCGTCGCGACGGAAGTCGGCAAGTACCTTGTTGACATA